>NZ_BCBW01000013.1:0-38589 GCF_001315805.1 Olleya sp. ITB9 | reverse complement strand
AATGATCAATAAAATGCATAATGATCGTTAGTATGACTTTTTTTATGTTATAAATAACTTATACTGTAATTTGTTTCATTTTAATGCCTAATGTTTGCTCGATTTTTTTCAGGTCTTTGTATTCGTTTCCTAAAATTAAAGCAATAGACTCCCCTTTTTTTCCAGCACGAGCTGTACGACCACTTCTATGAGTGTAATACTCTATATGCTCTGGCAATTGGTGATGCATGACAAATGCTAAGTCGTTAACATCAATACCTCTAGCAGATACATCTGTAGAGATTAATAATTGTAAACTGGTATTTTTAAAAGCACGCATCACTTTATCACGTTCTTTTTGTTGCATATCGCCTTCTAAAGCACCAACGTTAAACCCTTCGGTTTCTAATTGATGTTTTAATGCTTGCGCACCTGCTTTTGTACGTGTAAAAATAATACCACGTTGGTCTTCTCTATCCTCTAATAATCGCATTACTGTAGACGATTTTTCATGTAAAGATGTTTCGACAAAAAAGTGGGTTATATTTTGATTAACAATACTTGTTCTGTCAATTTCTAATCTAATCGCTTCATCTGCAATGTAGCGTTTTACAATTGCTTTTAGGTCGTCAGACATAGTTGCACTAAATAACCATGTGTTTTTTGGACCAGTAACACCGCTTAAAATAGTAGTTAAATCGTTTTTGAATCCCATGCTTAGCATCTCGTCTGCTTCGTCTAAGATAATGGTTTTAACTTCAGAAAGATTAACTGCTCCACGGTTAATTAGATCGACTAATCGACCAGGTGTTGCAATAATAATATGAGTTGTTCTGGCTACATTTTTAAGTTGAACGTCAATTTTTTCGCCACCATAAACACCCTCTAAAAAAATCTTGGTGTTATTATATTTTGTGAATTTAAAAAGTTGTTTTTTTATTTGTTGCACTAACTCTCTGGTTGGAGCTATAATTACTGCTTGAACTGCATCCTTTTTAGGATTAATTTTATGCAATACTGGTAAACCAAACGCAGCTGTTTTACCAGTACCCGTTTGTGCTAACCCAATAAAATCGGTTGTTTTTTTAAGTAATATAGGTATAGCTTGTTCTTGAATTTGAGTTGGTGTTTTAATCCCTACCTCTTTCAATGATTTTACGTAATTTTTGTCTAAACCAAGGTCTCTAAACGTCATAATTTTAGTAATTAGTCAATCGTTATTTTAATATATTACAAAAGTAAGCAACTGCAAACTGCGACTGGATACTAGTACTTATTTAATTTATTATTCCTCAGGTGGAAACCCGTTTATTTCTTCAAAAATCTCGTCAAAATTAGATCTTAAATACGAATTTAATTTTTTACGATAATCCTCTTTTAGCCACTCTACGAAATTGTAAGTACTTTTACTAATGCACTTAGTATAACGAGAGATACGGTAATCTATATCGTCCCCTAATAATTTAGCTAAAGCTAAAGCATCCCAAAGGTCTTCGCTATTTTCTGTACAAATGTGTGCGTGGTGTTGTATAGAGCGTTCTAATACAACTTTAGAGCTCTCTCCTGCTCTGATACTGTCTATGTAACATTTTTTGATATCAAAATAGACTTGTTCCGACTTTTTAAATTGCTCACGCAACTCGTCTGGCATTTCATATCTGAAATTGTTTTCAAGCTCTTCATCACTTAAAATTCCGTCTAAGTAATAATTAGGAGAACGGAAAATTTTATGCCAATCTAAGTCACTTCCCCATGGACCAAAACGGTGTAGGTTGTTTCCTAAATCGATTACTGTAAATCCGCTTTTATCTTTTAAAATACGCGATCCACGACCAATCATTTGGTAGTATAAGGTTAAAGATTTTGTGGCTCTGTTAAGCATAATACACTCGACTGTAGGCTCATCAAAACCAGTTGTTAGGATACTAACAGAGGTTAAAATAGCATCAGGCGTTTCTTTAAACCATCTTAAGATTTCTTTACGTTCTTTTTTAGTATTGTTATTGTCTAGGTGTGCGACCGGATAACCTGCTCTTCTAAAGGTATCATACACGTGTAATGACGTATTAATACCATTGTTAAAGATTAGGGTTTTTTTACCTTTACAACGCTCTTCATAAGCTTGAATAAGCTTAGTTAGCATGTCTGTATTGGTATATAAATCTTCTGAAGATTTTACTGTATAATCTCCGTTAGCACCAACTACTAATGAGGTTAAACCTACATTATAGCTATACACTTCAGCACGAGCTAAAAATTCGTTTTCAATTAATGATTGAATGGTTTCACCAACAATAAGCTCGTTATAATTATCCTTCATTGGAAGGTTAATATTACTACTTAAAGGTGTTGCTGTTACCCCAAGTATGAATGATTTTTCAAAAAACTTAAAAAGCTTAGTAAAACTGTTGTAGTGCGCCTCATCAATAATTACTAAACCAATGTCCGAAATGTCTAGTTTATTATCGTTTAATCTGTTGTTAAGCGTCTCTACCATTGCCACGAAACAGTTAAACTCGTGTTGATCGGAAAGATCTGCTTTACTATCTACAATCTTATTAGATACACCAAACTCTGATAACATTCTTGACGTTTGTTTACAAAGCTCTATACGGTGTGTCATTACTAACACTTGCTTTTTGTGAGTTTTTAAATATTGTCTTACAATTTCAGAGAAAATCACTGTTTTACCACCACCTGTTGGTAGTTGGTATAATAGATGGTAATCTTCTGGAGCTTCTTCAAAACATTTAAAAATCTTATCAATAGCACCTTTTTGGTAGCTATAAAGACTTTTTCCTTCTTTGCGTTCTTGTAATTCTATAGTTTTCACAGACATTAATTAATAGTAATTTTAAATTTTGAGATGTGCAAAAATACAACGAATTAAAGGGTTATGACAAATAATCTGCAAAAAAATTATAATGTCTATTTTTACAATTATAATATGGTACAAAACAGCACACAAATTCAAGCTCAGTTTTCGGGATTTTTTAATACTCCGCATTTATTTAAAACTTCAATTAAAGGATTGCAAGTGTTTGCAAAACAGCTAGATACTACTTTTGTTTTCAATAGTGATGTAAGAACAAATATCCGTCTTGGATTACTTGTAGAACACTTTGTTTTTGAAGAACTTAATCGTTTTGAGTCTACTGCTGTTTTAGCTAAAAACATTCAGATTCAGGAAAATGCTAACTTAACTGTTGGTGAATTAGACTGTTTGTATACGTATAAAACGCAAGTTTATCATTTAGAAATTCAGTTTAAGTTTTATCTCTATGATGCTACTTTGGGTGCATCAGAACTAGATGGACTAATCGGTCCTATGCGTCGTGATAGTTTGAATGAAAAACTACACAAGTTGAAATTCAAACAACTTCCGTTATTACATAAACCGGTTACTAAACCTTATTTAGAAGATTTAAAAATTGATACTAAAAAAATAAAACAACAGATCTACTTTAAAGCACAACTGTTTATTCCGTATGGTCAGAACATTACGTTTAAAACATTAAATAACGCTTGTGTTTATGGTTTTTATTTTAACTATAACCAATTGGACACCTTTAAGGCTTGTAAGTTTTATATTCCTAAAAAAACAGATTGGTTAGTAGATGTTCATACCAACGTAGACTGGCTGAGTTACACCAAAGTCATACCTAAATTAGAGGTATATCGATCTGAGCAGTATGCACCTATGTTGTGGCTAAAATTCCCGAATGGAAATCTTACAAAATGCTTTGTTATTGCTTACTAATTAAAACCATAACTTCCCTCAATCAAAGGTTTGGTTTACTCATTATTACTTTTGATTTCATCTTATTATTATAACTTCGTGAAAAAAAATATATGAACAAACTATTTAGTCTACTGCTACTCTTCACAGGTATTACTGTATTTTCTCAAACAGCAATTGATTCTAAAATCAAAGCTGTAAAAGTCTTTAAAAGTAATGCTGAAATTACAAGAGAAGCCACATTTGTAACAAAAACTGGATCGCAAGAAATTGTATTAACAGGTGTTTCTACATCCATAAATCCATCTAGTTTACAAGTACAATTTAACAACTCTAATACTATTTTGGTCTCTGCTAAATATGAAAAAAACTATCTAGTTTCTAAAGTTAATAACAAAGGCGTTGAAGCTTTAAAAGAGCAGTTAGAACTATTAAATGATGATTTAATCTGGTTGTCACACCAAAGAAATAGTTTGTTAGGCATTGAGCAAATACTTAATAAAAATCAAGATTTAGGGCATGGTAATTCTGGTTTTACACCACAACAGGTTATAGAATTAAGTGACATTTATCAAGCTAAATATTTAGAGATAAAAAAGAAAATTATAGCTTTAGATAAAAAGGAAAAACCTATCCAAGTAAAAGTTACAAAGCTAAACCAGCAATTAAACGAGCTTAATGCTAAATTTAATAAACCCAGTGGAAACATTGTATTACAAATAGACTCAAAAGCAGCTAGTAATATTACTATTGATTGCAAATATGTGGTTGGTAATGTAGGTTGGAGTCCATTATACGATTTAAGATCTAAAAGTATTACTGAGGATGTAGCGCTAACATATAAAGCTGCAATCTACCAAAACACAGGGTTGGATTGGAATAATGTAGACTTAACAATTAGTACTGGTAATCCGTCACAAAATAACAACAGACCAATTTTAAGTCCATTGTATGCAAACATTTATCAGTAGCAATTAAAAAGGCTTCAAGAAGTTGCATTAGAGGAAGTTTCTGTAAGTAATATGGCCTATACACAAGACGCTAGATATGATAATCCTTCAAGCATATCAGAAAACCAATTAACAGTAGATTTTGATATTTTAACAAAACGCTCAATTACAAGTGATGGTAAAGAAAACTTGGTGGCTTTACAAACCTTTAATTTAAAAACAGACTACATCTATCATACTGTTCCAAAGTTAGATAGTGGTGCTTTTTTACTTGCTAAAATAACAGATTGGAGTCAATATAACCTAATTGCAGGACAAGCAAACATCTTTTTTGAAGGCGCTTTTGTTGGTACATCTCATATTAATCCGGAAGTCACTGCAAAAGAATTATTTATATCTATGGGACGCGATAACAGCATTGTGGTAGAGCGTATTCCTGTAAAAAAATACACGTCATCTAAGTTTATTGGTAGCAATAAAAAAGAAACGTTTGGATATGAGATTGTTGTTAAAAATAAAAAAGGAACACCAATTACAATTGAAATTTTAGATCAAATTCCTGTGTCACAAAACAAAGATGTATTAGTAACTTTAAATAGTAGTCAAAATGCAGAGTACACAGAAAATATTGGTAAATTACTATGGACATTAGACTTAAAACCTAGAGAAACAATTATTGAAACCTTTAGATACACTGTTAAATACCCAAAAAGCCAGAGTGTTTATGGGTTAAAATAAATCTATTTTAAATTGAAAAAGTTAAGAAAGGCAATCTGTATTTAGGATTGCCTTTTTTCACGTTTTATTATTTGATTTTATTGAAAAAAAATAACTTCCTTCAAATTTGATCAAGTATCACAAAACAAACCTTAACGAGACTTAAAATTACAGTTGAATAAACACTGGATTTACTGAAATCGATGAACCGTTGACTTTATGCTTAAATTTAGTAAAAACCCAGATTATTTTATTAGATAGAAACCTGACAAAATATTTTTTAGTCACTTGGTTATATTCCTTATATAATGTCTCTATTTTATAAAATAACACTAGTTTTGTGTTATAAATAAACTAATTTACTCGACTTTTTTTTAAGTGAAAACTCATAAAAACATCCGACGTTTTATCGTTATCCTGCTTTTAATTATTCAGTCCTTTTTTTTGGCTATGATTATAAAAGAGCATTATGCAGAGCATAATTTTATGGTTGTAGTGGCTATTGTATGTATTATTTTTGCTGTTTATTTTGGATATCGCTATTTAGATTTACATCATGAGACCTATGAATACGAACGAATATCCGTAGCTATTTGGGTACCGATTGGTGCCATTTTATGTTATATTTTAAATATTGTCTTTGGTTTAGGTAGTGTCTTAGCTGCTGGTATTGTTGGATTTTTAGCCTCTTTTTTACCAGCACTTAATAGTCAATCTAATTATTTAAAACAATTACCAACGGTAATATATTGTGGAGCTTTTGTTGGTATGTCAAGTGTGCAAATTACACCCTCAATGGGTTTTGTAATTGCAGCAGGTGTTATTACAGGATTATTATATATGCTCTCTAAAAACTTGTTTTTAGGTATTGGTGGTAAACTTGGTGCTTTAGCTTTTGCTGGTGTCATTATTGTTTCATTAATCCATTGGTTATATGTTTATTAATAGTATTATCATTATTGTAACAAGCATGATAGGTGCCATACTTACATTTTATATTAGTGAGTCTTTAAACCAAGGAGCTGTTAGAGCCTCATCTTTACTAGCTTTACTTGTTGGTTTGTTTTTTTATGTTTTTCCAGACGTTTTAAATGTGTATTTAACCAAAAGTATTCCTGTCGTTTTTATTGGAGCAACATTTATTGGTATGGCCTCACCTAAAGGTCATAACAATTATCTTTTATTAGCAGTTGCAGGTGTTTTATTTAGTCTTGTTTACATCAATAAAAGTCGTTTTTTTAATGGGTATGGAGGTGCTTTAGGGACTTTAGCATTTATAACATTACTCTCTACACTTGCTTTAAATCATATTTTTTCACGCCATAGCCCAGTTTTAAAACATCTACAAAGCATTAAAAATAAAGTGTTTAAGCATAAATCTTAGTTTTTACAATACCACATCCTGCTCTATTTTATACTCTAGTTAATAACTACTGACAAAACCCTTTTAATAATTTAAGTAATTGATTTACTTTGCAAGTCTAAATTTTTATAAGCTTTTGAAAGTCTGTATTGCCGAAAAACCGAGTGTTGCTAGAGAAATAGCCCAAGTATTAGGAGCCAAAACTAAACGTGATGGTTATTTTGAAGGTAATGGATATGCAGTAACTTACACTTTTGGTCATTTGTGTACACTAAAAGAACCAAATGATTATAAACCGTATTGGAAAAGTTGGGATTTAAATAACTTACCCATGTTACCTGATAAATTTGAAACCAAGGTCACCAAAGATTCTGGTATTCAAAAACAATTTAAAATTGTAAAGCGTCTATTTGATAGTGCTGATGTTGTTATAAACTGTGGTGATGCAGGAACAGAAGGAGAATTAATACAACGTTGGGTTTTAGACCAAGCCAATTATAAAGGTGAAGTCCAACGTTTATGGATTAGCTCTCTAACAACCGAAGCTATTAAAGAAGGTTTTGAAAAATTAGAACCAAGTAAAAAATACGATAACCTATATTACGCTGGATTTTCTAGAGCTATTGGTGATTGGCTTTTGGGCATGAATGCGACGCGTTTGTACACCGTAAAACATGGTGGTTACAAACAGGTTTTAAGTGTTGGTCGTGTACAAACTCCAACTTTAGCCATGGTTGTCAACCGTTGGAAAGAAATAGAACACTTTAAACCACAACCCTATTGGGAACTTCAAACCTTGTATCGTGACACCTTATTTAGTTATGAAGAGGGACGTTTTTTAAAAATGGAAGATGGTGAAAAACTTGCCAATATTGTTAAAGCTCATGATTTTGAAATCGTATCTATCACCAAAAAGAAAGGTAATGAGTACGCTCCAAAACTATTTGACCTAACAGGACTGCAAGTATATTGTAATACCAAATTTGGATTTTCGGCAGACGAAACTCTAAAAATAGTACAGAAGTTATATGAAATGAAAGTTGTGACTTATCCAAGAGTTGATACTACATTTTTACCTAATGATATTTACCCTAAAGTTCCAGGTATTTTAAAAAACCTGACACAATATGCTAGTTTAACAGCTCCTGTTTTAGCTAAAAAAATCAAGAAATCTAAAAAAGTTTTTGATGATGCTAAAGTTACAGATCACCATGCTATTATCCCGACTGGAGTACAAAGTAATTTACAATATAATCAGCAACAAGTCTATGATATTATTACCAGACGATTTATAGCTGTTTTTTATGACGAATGTAAGGTCTCAAATACCACAGTTATAGGTAAAGCCGAAAGCGTCAACTTTAAAACAACAGGAAAAGAAATTTTAGATAAAGGCTGGCGCGTTGTTTTTGAAACTAAAGATAGCCCAACACGAGAAACTGGTACTTTACCTACTTTTGTTAAAGGTGAAAAAGGTCCACACACCCCAAGTTTTTTAGAAAAGCAAACCAAGCCACCTAATCAATATACCGAAGCCTCTCTCCTACGTGCTATGGAAACCGCAGGAAAACAAGTAGATGATGATGAGTTACGTGATTTAATGAAAGAAAATGGTATTGGCAGACCCTCTACAAGAGCCAATATTATTGAAACACTATTTAGGCGAAAATACATTAAACGTAATAAAAAACAGGTGTTACCAACGGTTACAGGTATTCAGCTGATTGATATTATAAAAAATGATTTACTTAAATCTGCTGAGTTAACTGGTCTTTGGGAAAAGCAATTAAAAGACATTGAAAAAGGCGAATATTCTGCTTCAGCATTTATAAACAACATGAAAAGAATGGTAGATCAATTGGTCTACGAAGTACGTACCGAAAAAGTTGAAGCCAAAATTAGCTACACCAATAATAAAACAGGTAAAGCCAAAACTAAAAAGACTAAAACAACTACAAAAGGGATTGTTGGTAAAGCCTGTCCTAAATGTAAAACTGGACAAATTTTAAAAGGAAAATCGGCTTATGGTTGTAGTGCTTACGGTAAAACCTGTGATTTTGTATTACCCTTTGATTTTGGCGGAAAAAAGATTTCAGAAAACCAATACAAACGTTTATTGGATAAAGGCTCAACTGTAAATTTAAAAGGGTTTAAAATTGAAGGTGCTTCGGTAGAAGGCTTACTTCGGTTTGATGATGATTTTAAGTTGAAATTGGAACCAAAGCATAAAAAAGCCTCTCAAACCACAGCTGATTCTGACGAAAAAACTTGTCCTAAATGTAAACAAGGCACTATAATAAAAGGAAAAACAGCCTATGGTTGTAGTGCATATAAAACAGGCTGCGATTTTAGATTTAGTTATGATCTGATTCGCGAAAAAGCCAATGGACAACCCCTAACTAAGGCTTTAGTATTCCAGATTTTAAATGCGAATTAAACAGATTCTTTAAGCATTTTACTTAAAGTGATTTTGATTACTAAAATGACTTAACTAGAATTGATAATAACATTACTACATTGAAAGACCACAAACATTTTAAAATCTATAAGCCTTACAAAATGTTAAGTCAGTTTTCTAGTAACGCTAAAAAAGAACAACGTAAACATTTTTTAAGCGAGCTAGGTACTTTTCCAGAAGGCACTATGCCAATTGGTCGCTTAGACGAAAAAAGTGAAGGTTTACTGCTATTAACAACTGATGGCAAATTAAGTGATTATGTTAACCAGTCTGGTATTGAAAAAGAATACTATGCTTTGGTGGATGGCGAGATTTCCGCGAAAGCGATACAAGATTTATGCAATGGCGTCGAGATTGGTTTTAATGGTAAAAAATACCAAACCAAACCCTGTACTGTTTTCAAGTTAAAGAATACACCAATATTACCAGAACGGTCTCAAAAAATAAGAGATGCAAGACATGGTCCAACCACATGGATTTCGGTAACTTTAACAGAAGGTAAGTTTAGACAAGTCCGTAAAATGACTAGTGCTGTGGGTTGTCCAACTTTAAGATTAGTACGTGTTAGAATTGGAAACATCACGCTTGACAACCTACAACCAGGAGCTATATTACCTATTGCTAATCCAAACCAATTACTTTAACGTATCTTTAGTTTTTAATACTGTTGTAATCGTTTTAAACCCTTTACTTTTGTAGCATAATTACACTTTACAAATGATTAAATACGCACATTTTTTTTACGACCATTTTAGAGACTTAGGCCTTACTGCAATCACGTCAAAATACTTAAACATGACGGTTTTACTTATTTTGGTTGCTTTATTTATTTTTTTAATAGATGTCTTAGTTAGAAAGGTTTTACGTTTAATATCTGCAAGAATAGCCTCTAGAACCAAGTCTAATTTTGATGATTTATTAATTTCAAATCGCGTTCCAAGAAATGTTGCACACATACCTGCTTTATATATTGCTTTAAAAAGTATCCCTATTGTATTTAATGATTTTAATAATCTACATTTACTTTTTCAAAAATCCATACAAATAGCTGGTATAATTTTAGGATTATGGATTGCAAGAAGCTTATTAAATACTTTAAAAAACTATTTTAAAACATTACCAAGATTTAGAGATAAACCTATAGATAGTTACATCCAAGTCTTTATGATTTTTGCTTGGTTTTTTGGTGTTGTTATGGCTTTGGGTGTTATCGTTGGTGGTGACTCTTTATGGAAATTTTTAACAGGTTTTGGTGCTGCAACTGCTATTATTTTATTGATTTTTAAGGATACCATTTTAGGTTTTGTAGCAAGTATACAAGTCTCTATTAACGACATGGTACGTATTGGAGATTGGATTACGTTTGAAAAATTTGGTGCTGATGGTGATGTTATTGAAATTAATTTAGCGACTGTAAAAGTGCAAAACTTTGATAACACCATTACTACTATACCAACCTATGCCTTAATTTCAGATTCGTTTAAAAACTGGAGAGGTATGACCAATTCGGATGGTAGACGTATTAAACGACACATGTTAATTAAGCAAACTAGTATTAAATATTTAAATGAAGAAGATATTGAAAGGTTAAAAAACATTGAAATTATATCAACGTATTTAAACACTATGCAAGATAAAATTAACAATTTTAATCAATCACATACCATAGACAAATCTGTTTTAATTAATGGACGTAATTTAACAAACATTGGTGTCTTCCGTAAATTTATACAAACCTATTTACAACAACATTCTGCCATAAATAATAACATGTTGTTAATGGCTAGACAACTTCAGCCTACTGCACAAGGCATACCTTTAGAGATCTATTGTTTTAGCAAAGACAAACGTTGGGAAAGTTATGAGTATGTTATGAGTGATTTATTTGATCATTTTTTAGCTGCAGTCCCTTATTTTGATCTTGAGTTGTTTGAATTGCCCAACGACACGTCTTTTTTAAAGTCTTAAAACACACTAATAATCAATAGAAAAGTTAATGATTAGTTAATTTGATTTCATTTATGATAGTATTACTATTATATTTGCATTCAAATTAATTGTTATGCAGTCACTACTTTCAAATTTAAAAATTAACATTAACGAAAAAATCTACCTGAAAGACCCTGAATCTTCAGCTTTAGGTAAGCGTATTGTAGAAAATAGCATCTTGCTTATTGATGAATTAGGTTTTGATGCTTTCACATTTAAAAAGTTAGGTGCAAAAATAGGCTCTAACGAAAGTAGCATTTATCGTTATTTTGAAAGTAAGCATAATGTCTTAATTTATCTAACATCATGGTATTGGACATGGCTTGAATATCAATTGGTTTTTACAACTAATAGTATTGAAAACCCTATTCAAAAGATTGAAAAGGCTATAGTCATCTTAACTAGGAATACTATAATTGACTCTGATTTTTCACATATTAACGAAGTTCTTTTAAAACAAATTGTCATAAACGAATATTCAAAATCATACCTAACCAAAGAGGTTGATGACGAAAACAAAGATGGTTATTTTAAAGTTTATAAGCGTTTAGTTACCCGTTTACATGATATGATTTTAGCTGTAGATGCTAATTACACTTACGCCTTTAGTCTTGCAAGTACAGTTATTGATGGTGCCTTACACCAGCACTTTTTAAAAGATCATTTTACTACCATTTCAGATTTAAAACCTGAAGAATCACCTACTAATTATTTTAAAGATTTAGTTTTTAAAAGTTTAAACATTTCGACACATGAGTAAAAAAATACTAACTGCTTGGCAACGTTTTATTGCATTATTAAAACTAGACCGTAAAGATGTAAAACAGGTGTTTTTTTATGCCATTTTTGCAGGATTAGTCAACCTATCTTTACCATTAGGTATTCAGGCTATAATTAACCTTTTACAAGCTGCACAAGTCAGTACATCATGGATTGTATTGGTTATATTGGTTACCTTAGGGGTTATTTTTGTAGGTGTTTTACAGCTTATGCAAATTAGAATTATTGAAAACATACAGCAAAAGATATTTACAAGAGCTTCTTTTGAGTTTGCTTATCGTTTTCCTAAAATGAAAATGAGCGAACTTAACGGTTATTATCCTCCAGAATTAGCCAATAGGTTTTTTGATACTATAAATGTTCAAAAAGGTATTGCAAAGGTTTTGATTGATTTTCCTGCAGCAGTTTTACAAATTATATTTGGACTTTTACTACTTTCATTTTACCATCCGTTTTTTATAATTTATGGTGCATTATTAATCATTTTAATATATGTGGTGTTTAAGTTTACTGCCGAAAAAGGTTTAAAAACTAGCATAGACGAGTCTAACCACAAATACAAAGTCGCGCATTGGTTACAAGAAATTGCACGATCAATTGTTAGCTTTAAACTATCTGGAAAAACTAGTTTAGCTTTAAATAAAAATGATAAATTAGTTACCGATTATCTTGAAGCTAGAGAAGGTCACTTTAAAATATTAGTCACTCAGTTTATTCAACTTATTGGATTTAAAGTCTTAGTAACTGCTGGTTTACTAATTATTGGTGGTGCTTTAGTATTAAACCAACAAATGAATATTGGACAGTTTGTAGCTGCCGAAATCATTATATTATTAGTAATCAATTCAGTTGAAAAACTAATTTTGGGTTTAGAAACTTTTTATGACGTATTAACCTCAATTGAAAAATTAGGTAAAGTAGTAGATAAAGATCTTGAACCACAAAACGGAGCTCTATTAGATGATTCTGTAATAGATTTTAATATAGAGTTAGACGATGTCACACTAACTGTTAGTGATAGATTAGATCCAATTATTGATAATTTATCATTACAGATTAACACTAAAGATCGCATTTTAATTCAAGGTAAAAGTGGTTCTGGAAAATCTAGTCTTTTAAAACTAATAGCAGGTGTTACAAAACCTACTAAAGGTAGTATTTACGTTAATGACAAAAACCTAAGTAGTATTAATATTAATAATTACCGAGCAAATATTGGTCAGACGTTAGCCGAAGAAACCCCTTTTGAAGGTACATTAAGAGAAAATATCACCTTTGGTAATACAGATATTACAAGTAAACAATTGGATTGGGCTATTAATAATGTTGGACTAAATGATGTTATCAAGCAAATGCCAAACGGGTTAAACACTATGATTTATCCTGAAGGAAAAGGTATTTCGTTTACAGTGTCTAAAAAAATTATGTTAGCAAGAAGTATTGTAAAACAACCTAAATTACTAATGCTAAAAGAGCCATTAGATCAATTTGAAACACAGGAAGCTAATAAATTAATGGATTTTTTAAGTCAACCAGAACACCCTTGGACATTAGTAATAGTTAGCCAAAACCACCTTTGGAAAACTAAATTAAACCGAATCATAACCTTGGATAAAGGTCAAATAATTAACACGCAATAATATGTTAAATATTTCAAGAAATAGCGTCAATAAAAATGTTGATATAAGCAGGTTTAGTTCTGTACAAAAAGCATTTAATAAAAAGCATTATAAACATTTTAATCGTTTACTAATCACCTCAGGAGTTATTGGTATTATCGTATTATTTTTACCTTGGACTCAAAATATTACAGCCTCTGGATCAGTCACTACCTTAACACCAGACCAACGTCCTCAAACCATTCAATCACCTATTCCTGGACGTATTGAGAAGTGGTTTGTACGTGAAGGTGATTTTGTAAAAAAAGGCGATACTATTTTGTTTATTTCCGAAATTAAAAATGATTATTTTGACCCTAATTTAGTCGAAAGAACTGGTCAGCAAATTAAAGCTAAAACCTCATCGGTTCAATCCTACACTGGTAAAGTTAAAGCATTAAACAATCAAATAGCAGCACTAAGTAATGAGCGAGGTCTAAAATTAAAGCAAGCAGAAAACAAACTATTACAATCCAAACTTAAAGCCAAAAGTGATAGTATAGATTTTGAAGCAGCTAAAACCAATTTAAATATTGCTGAAACACAATTAAACCGTACCCAACAATTACAATCAGAAGGCTTAAAAGCAGTGACTGAAGTCGAAGAAAAGCGCCTTAAACTTCAAGAGACTCAAGCTAAATTGATTTCGCAAGAAAATAAATACTTAGCTTCTCAAAATGAAATCATTAATGCTAAAGTCGAATTAAATAGAATTAGTGCTGAGTATTCTGACAAAATTTCAAAAGCACAAAGTGATCGTTTTACTGCAGAATCTAATGGTTTTGATGCTGAAGCACAAGTCACAAAATTGGAAAACGATTTTACCAACTATTCCATGCGTAATGACATGTATTACATAAAAGCACCACAAGATGGTTACATCAATCGTGCTATAAAAGCAGGAATTGGAGAAACATTTAAAGAAGGCGAGCAACTAGTAGGAATCATGCCTGCAACTTATGACATTGCTATCGAAACCTTTATAGCACCAATAGATCTTCCACTAGTACATGTTGGTGAAGAATTTAGAGTCCAGTTTGATGGTTGGCCAGCTATTATTTTTAGCGGTTGGCCTAATGTATCTTATGGTACTTATGCTGCAAAAGTGGTAGCAATCGAACAATTTATAAGTCCAAACGGAAAATTTAGAGTCCTACTTTCTCCTGTTCAAAAAGCACACAAATGGCCAACAGCAGTCCGTGTAGGATCTGGAGCAAAAACAATGGCTTTATTAGAAGACGTCCCAATTTGGTATGAGTTATGGAGGCAATTAAATGGCTTTCCACCTAACTACTACCAGCCAGACAGTAAAGCGACTACTAAAGCAGATAAAAAATAAACATGAAACACGTATTCTATTATATTTTATTGTGGTGTCCCATAATAGTATCAGCACAACAATTAGACAGTCTTAGTTACACTGAGTTTTTAAGTTATGTCAAACAAAATCACCCAGTAGTAAAACAAGCCAATTTACAGTTAGACACTGGTGAGGCAACACTTTTAAAAGCCAGAGGAAGCTTTGACCCAAAAATTGAAGGGACTTTTAATGAAAAAGACTATAAAAATACCGAATATTTTGAGCGTCTAAAAACTACTTTTAAAATTCCTACTTGGTATGGTATTCAGCTAAAAGCTAATTATGAAGAGAATACTGGCTACTATCTAAACCCAGAATACACAGTACCAAATGACGGTTTATTTAGTGCAGGTATTGGTTTTTCGTTAGGTCAAGGCTTACTAATTAATCAACGAATGGCTGATGTTAAAAAAGCTAAAATCTATCAAAAACAAACTAAAGCAGAACGCGATTTAATGGTAAACCAAGTGCTTTATGATGCTTCTGTTGCTTATTTTAATTGGTTGCAAGCCCATAAAGAAACTACTATATATCAACGTTTTTTAGACAATGCTAACATTCGTTTTAAAGGTGTCAGATCAAGTGTTATAGCAGGTGATAAAGCAGGAATAGATAGCCTGGAAGCTGGAATTATAGTAAAAAATAGAGCATTACAATTAGAACAAGCTAAAGTAGATCTTTTAAAGTCCAAATTAGAAGCTTCTAATTTTATTTGGCTAAAGAACATACCAGTTGAAATTACAGACAATATAAAACCTGTTGTTATTTTAAATGATGAAATAGATAGCCAATTAGCCTTAAATAACACTTTAGAATATGATAATAACAATCATCCCAAATTGCTTGCATTGCAAAGTAAAATAGACGGTTTAAATATTGACCGAAGACTAAAAGCTAATAAATTACTACCTGTTATTGATGCTGAATATAATTTTTTAACCGAAACTCCAGATGTTTCAAATTCTTTTAATGCAGGAAATTACAAAGCTAGAATAAACGTCTCTTTTCCTTTATTTTTAAGAAAAGAACGTGGTGATTTAAAAATTAGTAAAATTAAGATTTCAGATGCTGAGTTTGATTATTCCGATAATAAGCTTCAGATTAAAAATAAAATTAAAGCATTAACCAAACAGCTTGAATCTTATACAATCCAAAACCAAATGATTACTGATATTGTAAACGATTACAACACGATGCTACAAGCAGAAGAACGTAAGTTTAGTTTTGGAGAAAGCTCAGTCTTTTTAATAAATAGCAGAGAAAATAAATTAATAGAAGCGCAAGTCAAAGCCATTACTTTAGAAAACAAATTATTAGCCACAAAAGCTAAATTGTTTAATAGTTTAGGACTTGTACCAAATTAATTGTCGTTTTTAGGATTAGGATCTGCTTCAGACTTATCTTCTGTTTGAGATTTAAGTTTAAGTCCAGAATCCTTTTCTTTTACAACAATTATAGATGCTTTAACACCTGTAGCAAGATTCCATTGGTTAGTTGCAATAACATTACCTAGCTCATCTAAAACCTGAAACTCTGCAGTATTAGGACCTGAAGTTCCTTGGTTTAAAGCCTGAAAGTCTATTTTATTAATGCCCTCATCTAAAGGCATTAATAAACCATTAAACCCAGAAGTCAGTGTCACACTGGATACCATAATATCATCATTAACATACACTCTAATTGCATCACCATCAGGATATTGATGATCTCTGTATATAATATTAACAGCTTTAGCAGTAGTCTTGTATTCTCCTAAAAATTGATTAACTAAGCTTCCGTTGTTAGACTTTTCGTCATCTTCTTTAAATTTAAGTTGACGTTTTAATTGTCCAGCATACAATTCAGCTGGATTTCTAAAATTATTATCCTCTTCATACACTGAAAATTTAGGTCTTGGCTTTGCAACTGTTTTAACTTCTTTAGGTGCTATAACTTCGTTATTACTATCCTCATCAGGTTTAACGTCTATAGCTTCAGGAGCAGGATCAATAATTAATTCTGGATCATCTTCAGGATCATCACTCTCAATAGCAGGAATGGCAAACCCATTGTTGTCGCTATCAATTTGAGCAAAGCTTACCGTTGATAGTGTTAGTAGAATGAAAAGAGAAATATAAAATTTCATGTTATTACTTTATGTTATTTGTCGAAAATAAACCAAAAATCATACCTTAATGCTAAAAAAATATTAATACTGTAATAATTTTAACAATTCACCTTCAAATTTATCTCTAGACAAGTATTGATCTTCCAGTTGATTAATAAACGGAATTGGTGTATCTAAACTTGCTACACGCTTTACAGGTGCATCTAAATACTTGAAACAATGTTCCATAATTAATGCAGAAATATCACTAGCAATTCCTCCAAACAAAGAGTCTTCTTGTAAAATAATAGCTTTACCTGTTTTTTTTACTGAGTTATAAATAGTCTCAGTGTCTAAAGGCTGTAAGGATCTTAAATCTATAAGTTCTGCATTAATATTTGGATGTTTATCTAAGGTATTTAAAGCCCAATGCACAGCAGCACCATAAGCTATAATCGTAATATCCTCTCCTGTTTTTAAAGTTGCTGCTTGACCAAACGGAATGGTATAATAGTCTGTAGGCACATCTTGTCTTATACTTCTATATAAGGCTTTATGCTCGAAAAACAGTACTGGATTAGGATCATTAATTGCTGTTGCTAATAAGCCTTTTGCATCATAAGGAAATGCTGGATAAACCACTTTTAAACCTGGTGTTTTAGTAAACCAAGCTTCATTAGTTTGGCTATGAAAAGGTCCTGCTGCTACTCCTGCTCCACATGGCATTCTTAAAACAACATCTGCATTTTGATTCCATCTGTAATGAGATTTTGCTAAATAATTAACCACAGGATTAAAACCTGAAGTTACAAAATCACTAAACTGAAGCTCTACCACGCTTTTCAAACCAGCAATACTTAATCCCATTGCAGTCTCGATTATTGCAGATTCACATATTGGTGTATTACGCACTCGGTCTTTTCCAAACTGTTTAACAAATCCATCTGTGATTTTAAAAACACCACCATATTCGGCTACATCCTGACCCATTATAATTAAGTCGTCATGTTTTTCCATGGACTGTTTTAGGCCTTCAGCAATAGCATCAACTAGACGTTGCTCTTTTTTAATTGAATTTTCTTTAGTTTCTTTATAATCAAATGATTGATAAACGTCATTTAACTCTACAGTTTCAGTTGAAACGATTGGTTTTTCCGCGTAAGCGATATCTAAATTATCATTAATTTCTTGAATAATTTCAACTTTAAATTGAGTCACTTCTCCAGCTGTTAAAAGCCCTTCGTCCTTTAAAAATTGCTCATAATTGTCTATCGGATCTTTTGCAGACCACTGATCCATTAATGCTTGAGGTACATATTTTGTTCCGCTAGCTTCTTCATGACCACGCATTCTAAAGGTCTTAAATTCGATTAAAATTGGACGCGGATTTTCACGCACACTTTTAGCCAACTGGTCCATTGTGTTATAGACTTCAAGTATGTTATTACCATTAATTATGTGGCTTTCCATACCATAACCCAAGGCTCTGTCTGCTAAATCTTTACAATTGTATTGCTCATTAGTTGGAGTTGATAATCCGTAACCGTTATTTTCTATACAAAATAATACTGGTAATTGCCATACTGAAGCGACATTTAAGGCTTCATGTATGTCGCCTTCACTTGTGCCACCTTCTCCAGTAAATACAGTAGTAACCTGTTTTTTATCTTTTAATTTAGACGCTAATGCAATACCATCTGCCACACCAAATTGTGGTCCAAGATGACTAATCATCCCTACAATATTAAACTCTTGTGTTCCAAAATGAAAACTTCGATCACGACCTTTAGTAAATCCGTTAGCTTTACCTTGCCACTGTGAAAATAAACGATGCAAAGGGATTTCTCTGGTAGTAAATACTCCTAAGTTTCTATGCATTGGCAAAATGTATTCTTCGTTAAGCATAGCAGAGGTAACACCTACAGATATAGCTTCTTGACCTATTCCAGAAAACCATTTACTAATTTTACCTTGTCTTAGTAAAATTAACATCTTCTCCTCTATTAATCTGGGCTTTAGCATACGCTTATACAATTGTATAAGTGTCACTTTATCTAAGTTTTTTTTATCAAAAGTCATTTTGGTTTTTATAGTTGGTGTTGTTTTAGTTAGTGTTTGTCAAATATAGAATTTTTGCCATAAACAATTATGAGTGCTATTAAAATAATGTAAGACTACCATTTTATCAATGTTTTCGCTACATTTGTATATATTAGTATTATAATTTAATAAAAATGAATAGCATACCTAGCGTTAATTTAAAAGATTTTATATCTGGAGATCCTGTTAAAAAACAACAATTTGTGGATCACATTGGAAAGGCTTATGAAGAAATAGGTTTTGTAGCCTTAAAAGGGCATTTACTTGACGAAACATTAGTTGATAATTTATATGAAGAAATCAAGAATTTTTTCTCTTTACCATTAGAAACAAAGCATAAATACGAAATTCCAGGCATTGGTGGTCAACGTGGTTATGTGTCTTTTGGAAAAGAAAGTGCGAAAGGAAAAAAAGAAGGTGATTTAAAAGAGTTTTGGCATTTTGGTCAATACGTAGAAGATGATGAAGCACGTGCTAAAGAATACCCTCAAAACGTTACTGTAAATGAGTTAGCTAAGTTTAACCAAGTAGGTAAACAAGCATATCAAAAGTTAGAAGAAACTGCTAAATATGTGTTACGTGCTTTAGCTTTACATTTAAATTTAGAAGAAACTTACTTTGATAATTATATCCATAACGGAAACTCTATTTTAAGACCAATACACTATCCTCCAATCACACAAGAGCCTGATAATGCAGTACGTGCAGCAGCACATGGTGATATTAACTTAATTACGTTATTAATGGGTGCTCAAGGACGTGGATTACAAGTCCAAAATCATAAAGGAGAGTGGATTGATGCAATTGCAGAACCAGACGAATTAATGATTAATGTTGGAGATATGTTATCTAGACATACCAACAATAAATTAAAATCAACCATACACAGAGTGATCAATCCACCAAGAGAACTTTGGGGAACTTCACGCTACTCTATCCCATTTTTCATGCATCCGATTAGTGAAATGAAATTGGATGTTTTAGATAGTTGTATTGACGATAATAATCCTAAACAGTTTGAAGATATAACTGCTGGAGCTTTTTTAGATGAACGTTTAAGAGAACTTGGATTAAAAAAATAGTACTTAGTATTAGGCCTTAATAATTTGTTTATACAACAATTATTAAGGCTCTTTACTTATTTTCAAACATTTAATAGCATGGATTTAAAAGATCAACTTAAAAACCTTTTTCCAGAACACGTCTCTGAAACTGCTGAAAAACAAGACACTAAAAGCGATATCTGGTTGCAGGACGATCCCATTATTTGCAAATACGAAAAACGTAAAGGGAAACCTATAACTATTCTTGAAGGTTATACAGGTGCAACCGAAGATTTTAAACTATTAGCAAAATCACTTAAACAAAAGTTGAGTGTTGGTGGTAGTTTTAAGGATGATAAAATAATAATCCAAGGCGATTATCGTGACCAAATAATGACTATCCTAAAAGACAAAGGATTTAATGTCAAACGTGTTGGTGGATAATTATGGACACTAATATACTGCATATTACCAATGGCTCTAGCCTTACAGCGTTTTTAGAAAAAATAAATGTTTCTGGAGATTTTCTGACTTGGAGAGAAATGTTATGCGAAGGTCCAACTATTAAAAACATTGATACACCAGAGTTTTTTAAACTAAGACAAACGTTTTTAGAACACACTTATGATGTAGACTACGATCTTGATTTAGCTAAAAAAGACATTGCTAAACTAGACGATGTTATTCCATACACAGAGATAGTGCTTTGGTTTGAATACGATTTATTTTGCCACATTAATTTAATAGCTGTTATTAGTTTAATAAAACAAAAAGGCATTTCATTACCTCTATATTTAGTGTGTAGTGGTCGTGTTGCTGGAGAGAAAGACTTGAAAGGTTTAGCACAATTAAGCACACAACAATTATTAGAGCATTACGATAATAAAGTTAAATTAAATGTAGATGACATTGCTACAGCCCAAAAAGCTTGGCGAATTTATTGCGAAAACGACCACAACCTTTTTAAAGAATTAATTATTAGACCTTCAAGTTTCAAATACTTAAGCAACTGCCTAAAAGCACATTTAAGACGTTTTCCTGATACCAGAAGTGGTTTAAATACCCTAGAGTATAACATTCTAGTTTTAATAAAAGAACACAACATAACTTCTAAAAATCATTTATTGGGTTACTGTTTACATTACCAAGGTTATTATGGTTATGGTGACTTACAGTTACAACGTATGATAGATAGATTGGCTATTTTTTATACTGAAACTGAAGACACATTAACCCTTAGTAGAGATTGCTTTTTGGCAATTGAAAACCAAAAGACCTTTTTTAAATCTATTGATACAGATTTTTACTTTGGAGGTGTCAATAAAAAAGACTTCCAATACTATAAAAAAGAAAATAAATTAATACAAACCATTTAATGGCTATACAAGACTCCGAATTAATTTTAAATCCAGATGGTAGTGTATACCATCTTAATTTATTGCCAGAACACATCGCAGACACCATCATAACTGTTGGTGATCCAGATCGTGTACCAGGTGTTACAAAATACTTTGACTCGGTTGAGTTTACGACTCATAAAAGAGAGTTTCATACTCAGACAGGTACGTATAAAGGCAAACGTATGACTGTTATATCAACAGGAATTGGAACTGATAATATTGACATTGTTTTTAACGAGCTAGATGCATTAGTAAACATAGACTTAAAAACAAGAACAATCAATAAAACACATAAATCACTAGACATTATCAGAATAGGAACCTCAGGATCTATACAAAAAGAAATTCCTGTAGACAGTTTCGTAATTAGCGAAAAAGCTTGCGGTTTTGACAGTTTACTTCATTTTTACAATAGTAAACACATACAACACACAGAGGTGTCTGATGCTTTAATAGAGCATACCAATTGGTCAAAAGATAAATCAAAACCTTATGTAGTCACTGCTGATAAAGATTTAATGTCTACACTAAGCTCTGATCAAACAACAAAAGGATTTACAGCTACTAACGTCGGATTTTACGGACCTCAAGGTCGTATTTTAAGGTTATCTATTCAAGATAATGACTTAAACGATAAATTAGCAACCTTTAATTATAACAATCAACCTATTACAAACCTTGAAATGGAAACCGCAGGAATCTATGGTTTAGCAGGTTTACTGGGACATCGTGCAGTTTCTATGAATGCCATTATAGCCAATCGTGCTACAGGTCAATTTAGCAAAGATCCTAAAAAAGTGGTTGAAACATTAATACAATATACCCTTGATAAATTAGTACAATAACATGAAGCAAATTAACATTGGTGGTGTACCAGAACATTTTAACCTAGCTTGGTATTTAGGTTTAAAAAATGGCGAATATAAAGCAGAAAACATCAACTTACGTTGGAAAGACTATTTTGGTGGTACAGGTGCTATGTGTAAAGGTTTAAGAGATGGTGACATTGATATGGCTGTCATCTTAACCGAAGGAATTGTTAAAGATATTATTGCTGGAAATAAATGTAAAATTGTTCAGGTTTTTGTTGAAACACCTTTAATTTGGGGAATTCATGTTGCAGAACAATCAAAATACAATACCATTGAAGCATTAAAAGGTACTAAAGCAGCCATTAGTCGATATGGTTCTGGATCACACTTAATGGCTTATATTAATGCTGAAAATAATGGTTGGGATATTAAAAAGGACTTAGACTTTGAGGTTATTAAAAACCTTGATGGCGCAGTTAAAGGTTTAACCGAAGGGAAAGCAGACTACTTCATGTGGGAAAAATTCACCACCAAACCTTTAGTGGATAATGGGACATTTAGACGTATTGGTAATTGTCCTTCACCTTGGCCTTGTTTTGTAATTGCTGTAAGAGAAGATTTTTTAAAGACGAATAAGGAAGACGTCAAAACCATTTTAAATATTGTTAATAACACAACATCAGAGTTTAAAGACATACCAAGTATAGATCGTATGATTGCCAATCGTTATGAGCAAGAATTAGAAGATGTACAAGAATGGTTAAGCTTAACAGAATGGTCTCAAGAAAACATCTCTAAACAAACCATTAAAAAGGTTCAAGACGAACTATTTGCCTTAAATATTATTCCTGAAAAATGGGATTATAAAGATTTTGTCGAAGAGTTATAACTCCTATAATTTCAAATAAGACATAAAAAAAAGAGGCAGAATATTCAGAATATTCTGCCTCTAATTATTGTAATCAGGTATTAATTATGTGATTTTTCTAATTTATAAAACGTCACTTGCTCATAATCAGAGCTACTTGTCACAGATTTATTTCCAGAATACACACCTGCTTTAAAGTACATCCAATCGTTAGCAAAACCACTATTACTCATATTAAAAGTTTTAGATGCTATACTGCTTCCGCTTGCATTGTAAATAGTTACATACAATGTATTAGCAACAACTTCTATTTTATAAGAAAACTCTTCATTAAGCGCTATACCATTAGATGGGCTTCCAGCACCTGTATAATCTCCTGCTCCACTTCCTGTTTCTTCTACATAATTTCCTATCATATTTTCAAAGACTTCATCTCCAACACTTGGATCGTGTGCAAAATATATAGCACCTTTACTATGACCAGGTTGTTTGTGGTAGTATAACCTAATTGGTTCATCTCCACTAGCGTGAATTTGTCCAATTATAATTCTACCAACTTGAGATGTACTTCCAGAAGTTGTTGTTACACGATTCACCTTTAAAGTTGCTTCCATAACACCATCTACTCCACCAGCATTATTCTGGCTGCTAGAATTAGAAGAGCTAAACACCCAATTATTTCCGTTAACTCCAGACGTAGAAATACTAGTATTTGTACCACGTAACATTTCTCTAAGTTCAACTCTAGAATATGTAGAGTTGGTCGTTGTACCTGCTCCTAAAGGATAGTTTTTAAATACCATTCCTCCATCAGAAGCAGTATAAAATTGATTACTAAGCTCGTATCCATTATTTAACTGTGATACTGACTTTTCGCTACCAGAAGACAATGTAATTTTCCATGTAGACAAATCAAAATTATCAGAAGGTGCTTGGTCAGGGTCTAAATTATCAGAACCACCAGTTCCGCTACCATCAGCAGCAAACACCTGTACCTCTGCTAAAGACAATGGGTTTGTGTCTTTCAGTTTTATTCTCACTCTTGATCCTAAAACACCATCTGTACTGATAGTGACTGAAGGACTAGGCGTTGCAGTAATTGTAGTTTTATACACCTGTACTCCAGCTGTATTGTACACAAAGACATCAAAATTGCTTAATCTGTCTGCACAACAATCTGTTCTGTTCCAGATTTTAATATCTCCAATATTATAATCTGCACCTAGCTGTACTTGCCACCAAGGACGGTATGTGCTACTTGTATGCGTTACACTACCTTGACCCCAAACACCTGAAGTGTTACCATCAACAGCTCTACTAGCAACACCATTATTACTAGTAGACGATTGCGTTGCAGGTTTATTTAATGCTAAGTTTGTAGTATTGGAAGCATTAGCATCTACATTAACTGGAGTAATTTTTATCCAGTTAATATTCCAACCACTTCCTGTAGCTAATAATTTAAGTGTACTGTTGCCAGAACTTAAATTAACCGTTTTAGAGGTAGTTGTCCAATTTTGCCAACCACCAGTACTAGCTTTATTGACATTGGATAATTTTGTACTGCCTTGGTAAAAGTCCATTTTAGAGTTATTTGATTTAGAAGCCACTCTAAATTCAAATTTGTAACTACCAGACGCAGGTACATTTAGATCATATTCTAAATAATCTCCAGAATCTATCCAACCTACGTTTTGGCCTCCTCCAGAGTCGCTAGTAGTTTCTGTCTGAATACCACTCATGTTGTCATAATTTTCCGCTTCAATAGTCACACTATTGTTACTAGAAATTGTGGTTCTTAAAGCATGATTACCGAGTTCGGTTTTTGCTTTACTGTCTTGAGTGTTGGTTTCGAGTTCTTCAGTAGAGCAACTTACAATAATGAGCAATACTAATAGTAATACACTACTTAAAAGCCCTTTTTTCCTAATTAAAGAATTGATTTGTTTTTTCATCTTGGTTGATTTAAAAAAATTAATAATTTTGGGTTAACAGACTGGTAATCCAATCTGGTAAACCAATTTAGTTTAAAAAAATATATAAATCAACTATTAACAGTTAAAAAAATCAATAAAAATCAATATAGGTATCTTATTTTAAGAATATGCGAATAAGCAAACCTTAGAGTTTAAGCTTGATAAGCTAACAAATGACTTAATAAATCCTAACTTAAAATAAATTAATATTTAAAATAGTAAATTGAATTACCACTTAATACTTTCCAATCCATTATCAATTAATAAATCATTAGTTTGACTAAAATGTTTGTTACCAAACCAGTAACCTCGATTAGCACTTAAAGGCGAAGGATGACCAGAGGTTAATATATAGTGTTTTGTAGCATCAATTAATTTTGCTTTTTTCTTAGCAAATCCTCCCCAAAGTAAAAACACCACATTGTCCTTTTGATCACTAATTGTTTTGATTACAGCATCTGTAAAACTTTCCCAACCTTGTTTTTGATGGCTACCAGCTTCGTGTGATCTAACGGTTAAGGTTGCGTTTAATAAAAAAACACCTTGTTTAGACCAGGATTCTAAATTTCCGCTTGACGGATATTTTTTATTAATATCAGTTTCTAATTCTTTGAAAATATTAACTAATGATGGTGGATGTTTTTCATTGTCATTAACACTAAAACACAATCCGTTTGCTTGGTTGTAATTGTGGTAAGGATCTTGACCAATTATTACCACTTTTAAATGGTTTAAGGGACAAGTGTTAAAGGCATTAAAAATCAAGTTTTCAGGCGGAAAACATTGGTTGACTTTATATTCTTTATCCACAAAATCCTCTAGAGTTTTAAAATAAAACGCTTCAAATTCTGGTTGCAAAAAGGGTTTCCAACTGTGATGTATATTAAGATTCATAACTTTTGATTGATGTGCTTTAACTTAGGCACAAAATAATACTATCTTTATAGCTATTAAAATTACCAGCTTAATATTTATCTATAATAGTAACTTAATTCATGAAACCTATCAAATTTCCTTCTGCTCAAACCATTTTACTTATAATAGCAGGACTTGTCACGCTGTTAACATGGTTAGTACCTGCAGGTAAATACCAAACTTTAAGTTACAATAAAGAAACCAATTTGTTTACCCAAATTGGAATAGACATAACAACGACCTTACCAGCTACTCAGAAAACATTACAGGCTTTAAATATTAAAATTCCGTTAGATAAATTTACTAATGGAGACATTTACAAACCTATTAATATCCCAAACACTTATCAAGAATTAGAAGCTAGACCACAAGGGTTTTACGACTTTGTAAAATCTCCTGTTAAAGGTATTATTGAAGCTGCAGATATTATTTTTCTAGTATTAATTATTGGAGGTTTAATTGGTATTATTAACAGTACAGGAGCTTTTGATGCTGGTATTAGCTGGCTAGCTAACGCTTTAAAAGGACGCGAATTTATTTTAATTATACTTGTGACCACCTTAGTCGCTGCTGGAGGAACAACTTTTGGTTTTGCCGAAGAGACTATAGCCTTCTTCCCTATTTTAATTCCGGTGTTTTTAGCAGCCAAATATGATGCTATGGTTGGTATTGCTTGTATCTTTTTAGGAAGCTCTATAGGTACTATGTGCTCTACTATTAATCCGTTTAGTACTATTATTGCTAGTGATGCAGCAGGAATAAGTTGGACTACTGGACTTTGGGGACGTGTATTTATGTTAATTGCTTGTTTGACTATTGCTTTAATCTACATTATAAAATATGGTAAACGCGTACAAAAAGATCCTACTCAGTCTATCATTTATGACCAGCAACAGCAAATTGCAGCTTTGTTTACGCAATCCAATACTAAAACAGTACAGTTTACGTCACGTTTACGGTTATCGTTAATCGTTTTTGCGCTTTGTTTTATTATTATGATTTATGGTGTTGTAGCACTTGAATGGTGGTTTGTAGAAATGACTGCAACCTTTTTAGTTGGAGCCATACTTATTGGTTTTATTGCTAAAATTAAAGAAACAGATTTTATAGACACCTTTGTTAAAGGTGCTGGAGATTTACTAGGTGTGGCCTTAATTATTGGTATTGCACGTGGTGTAACTGTTATTATGGCAGATGGTTTAATTAGCGATACCTTATTACACTATGCTAGTGCGTTAACCACTGGAATGAATAAAGGTGTTTTTGCTAGTGCTATGACAGCAATTTACGCAGGATTATCCTTTTTTATACCTAGTAGTTCTGGTATGGCAGTATTAACTATGCCAATCATGTCGCCTTTAGCAGATAGTGTTGGAATAGGTCGAGAAATTGTTGTAAATGCCTACCAATATGGCTTGGGATTATTTTATTTTATTAATCCAACAGGATTAATATTAGCGTCTTTAGCTGTTGTTAAAGTTGGTTTTGATAAATGGCTAAAATTTATCATGCCCTTATTTGTAGTGCTTATTGTTTTTACTTTAATAGTCATGACTGTATCTAGTTATATGTAATATAATTATGGAATACCTTTGGCTAATTGCATCAATACTAATAGCACTTATATTGTTTATAATTGAAATAGTTAACAAGTTTCAATCAAAAAAAGCAAACAAAAAACGACTACAGTTATTTAAACGTTTTAAACAGGTTACATTAGTATTAGATCACATAAAAATAGACGGGCTACATTGGCAAGAAAACAGGCCAGTAGATATATACGACAACCAATTAGACCCAAACGGTTCTAAATTTAATAAACAAGCACATTTAGGAGGATATCACAAACAAAAAAACCTAACTAAATTTAAAAGTACATTACAAATACCAATCCATTATTTAGGTCAAGAGTATACCTACAATACACAATTACCTGTAGAGCATACTATACTTAGAATGAAATTTTACCAACAAAAAACCTTACCAATTTACATCTACCCTTCTTCCCCAACAACAGTTGAGTTTGCTTTAGACTTTACTTGTTTAAATCTACCCAATGTAGGCCTAATGACAACACCTATTTATAATATAAAAAACACGTAGTTATACGTATTGTCGTTACTGTGTGATAATTGTAGTTTAGCTATTAATAAAATAGCTACAATTACATGATACATATTTGTATACAAGTAATAAAAGTTGTTGTTCATAATTATAAAAATTATCCAGTTTTAAATAATATTTCTATTCTCAAGGTACTATAAATAAGACCAAAATGGACATTCAAAAAGAGATAATCAAAGTAACGTCAGTATATTTTGAAGACACACTAGACTACCAAAAACTATCAAAGACCACTAAAGCCTACAAGTCTATTTTAAATACCATTTGTGATCAAGATCTTGAGGTTGAAGAAGGTAAAAAAGACATCACTTTAGGCAACGGTAAAGCTCTTGGTACGTTTTGGGCTGCACTTTGTTTGGATGATATATTAAGAACTCGACAATTTATCAGAGGTATATATAAAGCTATTGAAGACCAAATAAAGGCGAATAAAAAACAAATCCATATCCTATATGCAGGTACAGGACCATTTGCGACACTTATACTACCCATTATTTTTAAATACAAAAAAGAAACTATTAAATACACTTTATTAGAAGTCAACCCATTTACTTTTAAAATATTACAAAAAGTAATTTCTAAATTAGGATTAGAAGGTTATAACATTGACCTAATAAATGATGACGCTACTAAATTTAAGATAGATCCTAAAAATCAACCTGATATTATTATTAGCGAAACCATGCAAAATGCATTGGCAAAAGAGCAACAGGTCCCTATTTTTTTTAATTTGATGCAACAAGTCTCGTTTGATACTATATTTATACCAGAAAAAATCGAGCTACATTTAGGCCTTAAAGAAGCAGGAATTCCAACAGAAGCTCTTCAAATTAAACACTATAATAAAATACAAAAAGTATTAGACATCAGTAAAGCATCGGTATTTCCTAAAGGTCAATCAAAATCACAATACGATAACAAAAATCATTTTCAAAAAATAAAAACTGTTATTAAAAATGACACATTAAAAGGATTCAATCAACTTGTTATTATTACAGAAATACAAGTTTATAAAAATATAACAATAGGTATTAATAATAGTGGTTTAACTACACCTCTTTTTATTCAAAATATTCCTGAAGATACAAAAGGTTCAGTTATAATTGACACACAGTATCAAATTTCTTCAGAGCCAAAACTTGAATATAAAATAATGTTACCTAACCATGCTCAAACCAAATCAAATCTAGAAAATAATAAAAAATAATTGCGTTAACAACTATATAAGGGTTACAATTATCTCAAAAAAAACAGCACTAAAACAGCACGTTATACATTACTAGACATTGCCAACTTCTTAAAATTATTAGGGTTTTCCATTCTGTTTTTATTTGCTAAATTTACACTATGCCAATGCCAAAACCATGTTGGTATTAATTAATATAACTGCTTTGAAAATTAGAGAAACACATAGAAATGATTATACCATTTCAACAGATAAGGATAAATTAGATGTTTTTAGCATTCACAAATTTCTCACAAACAAAACCGATTGGGCTAACGGTATCCCTCTTAACACTTTAAAAACATCTATTGAAAACTCTTTAAATTTTGGACTTTATTATAAAAACAAACAAATTGGTTTTGCTAGAATAATTTCTGACTATTCGACTATTGCATACGTTTATCCAATTATTTTCATTTTCATATACTTTTACATTAATTTCATCGAAAGAATACTGATTAAGTAATTCTTGATGTAAATCTTCATCAAGTTTGAATGTTGCTTTTGGATTTGATATATCGTCTTCACAAGAAATAAATGTAAAAACTGATACAAAAAATAATAAACTTTTTTTAATCATAATATTTGTTGCATTAAATGATTGATTTGTAAATAATAAATTTAAGGTTAATAATTAGTAGTGTATTTTTACATGTATAAGTTCCATTTCAGAAACTGACTAGCACCTAACAATAAATTATTTACGCTATCGGAAACTAGTTGTTTTGAGTTATTCTATGTTGTACTATTTTAGTTAATAGCTCTTTTAATCAAGTCCTTAGTAAAATTCATTTGGGTATCAGTGTTATTCAGAAAATCTTGAAAACTTTGACCTATAGTGTAATTGGGAATAATACCTCTTTTGTCTAACTGATTTTTTCTATCAACGACATCTTGCTGAATATTATCTATTGAAAAGTCTATAATGATACCTGATTTAGGTAGTACATAACCTAAGCTAGTATGACCATTATGTCCATAATATCCACCCATTGTTTCTTCTCCGATTACAGTCGTATTATCATTACCTGCAACCATTGATGCAAATAAACTACCTGCTGAAGCTACTGCAGGACTTACCATAAGATAAACATTACCTTTAAAAGCATTTTTGTTTGGTTTTCGTGTTTTTATCTCACTGGTTTCTTTACTAATAAAATACTTTTTATTGTTTTCTGTTGGAAACCGCTTTTGAAAATGACGATTAAATTTGCCAACACCAAAAGGTCTTAAAAATTTGGGCACTGAAACATTAAGGTGTTTTACATAAGGTATTTTATTAAAGCTAATCCAAGCTTGTTTACTTTCTTGAAATTTCCTTGATGTCAGATATGAATAAGTTAACACATCATTTGGATCACTGCCTCCACTATTTTGACGAACATCTACTATAAGATTTTTTAAATTCAAAAAGTTTATTTTAACAAAAATACTATCTAAAAAACGTGCATATTTTTTATGCTCTAAGGTGGTCTCATTTCCCATACTAAAAGTATTAATGGTCAAAACTCCTGTTTTAGCATTTAATATCTTAAAATTGTATTTTTCACCTTCATTTAACTCTGAATAATAAATTTGATCATAAGGTTTTGAATGTCTGTCGTCGAAGTTTTGATAATAATCCAAATAACTTATCCCGTCAATAGTTTTATTTTCTTTAAAACTTGATCCATTACGTTTATAAGTAACTTCAAATTCTTTTACTTGTCCATAGTTTAGTCTCAAATATTTTGCAAAATGTTTTCTGATACCAATCCTTTTTCCTGTTAAATTAAGTCCATCTGTGGTGTAATATTTATGAAGATTAAAAATTATTTCTGAAATGGGAACCTTATTTATTTCTATAATTTCAGCACCAAGAGGAATTTTACCTTTATCGTAGTTAACAATCCATTTTCCCTCTATCCATTTTATAGGAAAAGGAAAATATCCATAATGTTCTTTTTTTATAGTTTGTAAAAATTTATCTGGCAAACTTGTCTCATTATGTAAACTGCCTTCAAAATCAGTTAATTGACAAATAATATTATAAAAATCAATATAGGAAGATGACTTTTCAATTTCTTCTTCTGCCCAGTTATAGATACTATCAATTTGAGCTTTAGTTCTATACTTATAAAGACCCGAATTTGCTTTTAAGCGTATTTCTTTAAAAATGCTTAAATCTTTTTTCATTCTATTTTTTGAAAATGAATCATCTATTTTTTGTCCGTAAACAATAATTGATGAAATTAACAAAAGAGATACTGTTAAAAGCTTTTTCATTTATTCTGTTTATTTGTATGTTAATTTTTGATTTGTTATTGAATCGCTTTTGATTCGTAAAAAAATAATATTAGTCTTTTTGTAAAAATTTAGATTTTATTTCTCTAGCATTCATTAAATTAAATTTTTTGTTTTGTTTGAAATTATCAATACAGTAATTTATTGCATTAATACCTTTCTTCTTATTTATACCATGCATTAGGGAAGTCTCTGCGATTAAATAGTTAAATACTAATTTACCATCTGGGTATTTTTCAATAGCGTTTTCTAATAACACTATGGCTTCTTTAGGTCGGTTTAGCTTTTTTGTAAGCAAATTAAAGGGTCTCTCAAAATAGAACGTATTTTTGTAAAACTCATTTGCTATTTGTAACTCCCAATTTTTAAGAGCATCTTCGTACAATTCTATTTCTTCAAAATATTGAGCCTTAAAAGCATATTTATCCTCTTTTGGAAAAAAATTATTTTTATCACCAACCTCTAAAATTTGTTCAAGAAGTTTCTTGCTCCTGGTTTCTAGAACCACGTCCAGAAGGTAATAGAAGTCTTCCGCATTTAAATGATAATTTATTCCATAAATATTATTAGTCAGAGTTGATTTGTTATCAATGTAATCTGATATATTTAATCTATCATCCAATATTTTTGTTTCAAAATCACTAAAGTTTTTATAATCCAAAAACACAAACATTAACGCATCATTTAATGATTTTGGTACTAAGTCAAGATGATTTGCATAATAATTTTTATGCAAACCTCTAAAATTCTTGTTCTTACTGTTTTTGAAAATGGTATCTAATATATTACCGGTCTCTAATCTGTATTTGTCATCTTTTAAACCAGAAGACACAAAATAATAAGTTTTATTAAATTGTTTTTCAGAAATATATTTTTTTAAATAATTAGTTTGTTCTTCTAATAAATCTGGTGTAATTGCTATAAACCCATTAAAATTAGCTTCTTTTTTAGATATAATTTCATTTACAAAAGTAGCAGTATTAGAGTGCCCAATTAGTACATTAAAACCTGATGTGGAATACTCCTTATCAACCATAGGTAATATTTCTTTAATTAAATGATTTTTCAATTTGTTTGAGCCTTCAAGAAACTTAGTTACAGGAATTCTTATATCACTACCATAGTTAGGCAGTGTCTCATAATTTCTATTGTTATGATAAATTCCTACTATGATACATTTTGGTATCACATCATATTTCATTAAAAAATAACCATAACTACTTGTAATAGGAAAAAGTTCATAACCATCTAAAGTAAATAACACTGGATATTTTTTGTTTACATCATACTTTTCTGGCAAAATAATTTTTATAGTTCTGTCATTATCAAATTATTTAGATTTTAGTTTTTCAGTTAAAAGGTTTACAATAGTTATAAAATTTAGTCTGTTACTAAATCGCTAAAATCAGCCCCATTTGTTAAAAATGAATCAGAAATATTTATGGTTGTCTTGTTACCATTTACCAAATTAATACTTATCAAATATGGGTTTGTAAAATCATTTTCAAAACCAATATATTCAGTAGTTACGCTATTAAAAACTGCACCTCGAGTATTAATACCATAATTGATATTATTACCAACATAAGTTAGGTTACCTGTTATTAAATCTATTTTGGCTAACTTATTAACTGAGTCATGAAATATATATACTTCATCATTATCATTGATAATCAAATCGCTAAAATCTGCTCCGTTAGTTAAAAACAAACTTGGTATACTTAAATTATTTACGCTGCCATCTGTTATATTTATACGCACCAAATTTGGATTATTAAAGTCGTTTTCAAAACCTATATACTCATTATTGGGACTATAATATATTGCTCCTCTTGTATTAGCTCCGTAATTAATATTATCTCCTATATAAGTCAAATTTCCATTATTTAAGTCAATTTTAGCTAGTTTATTAACAGAATCATGAAATATATAAATCTCGTTATTATCATCAATTATTAAATCACTAAAATCTGTTCCATTCGTTAAAAATGAATTTGGAATATTAATGCTTACTACACTGCCATCAATTACATTAATACGCATCAAAATTGGACCAGTAAAGTCGTTTTTAAAACCAATATACTCATTATTTACGCTATGATATACTGCACCTCTTGTATTAGAACCATATTCTATATCACTACCTAAATATGCTAGATTACCTGTTACTAAATCTATTTTGGCTAGTTTGTTTTCAGAGTCATGGAATATATAAAGATTGCTTGAATTAGTAACAGGCAAAATGTCTATATTTCCAATAACTTCAGTTGTATCACCTAAGGTTAAAGTAACATTACCTGATATAGCTGTTTCAGGTATAAGTACAGTTAAAAAATTAGCATTAATTTCAGTAATGTTACCAATTATATTATCCGTAAATGTAACTATATAATCTGCATCATCTCTAAATCCATTTCCATTTATAGTTAAGGTTTCTCCTACTCCTATTGCTTGAGCTGAAAAAGTAATGTTTGTTGGTAATGTAGTACTTTTAGCCTCATTAATGGTTTCTTGTTTAGAACAAGAATTTGTTATAAACAACAACAATAGTAATATTATTTTTTTCATTATATTTTATTTTAACGATGTCAATCACAGGTTAAAAACAAGTTTAATTTAATCCTGTGATTATAAAACTTTAATTAATTTATTAGATTACTCATTTATTTCAACAAACAAAGAGTTGCACAACTCCTCAATTGCATCATTATAACCTTCAACATTACTTAAAACAATTACACCTGTTTGTTTCTCTTTCTCTAACATAAGCATAGAAGAAAAACCACCTGTACCTCCATTATGGTTGTATATATTATATCCATCAACCTCAAATAAGTTCCAACCCAATCCCATATAAAAGTTATTTCCTATGTCAAAAGTTTTGGTTTGTGCCATATTGTATACTGTATCAGTATCAAAATTTTTGATAATAAATTTTGACATATCAGATACAGAAGATTTTATAGAACCACTAGCAGAAGTTGTTTCCGAAAAATCCCAATGCGATACTAGATTTCCATTTATATCTCTTGGTGCTACTAATTTTGACATATCAATATTGCTTAATAAAGTGGTAGAGTTAGACATATTTAATGGATTAAAAATAATGTCTTGTAATAATTCTTCGTAAGTAGTATTTCTATTTTGCGCTAAAGTATAGCCTAAAATACCCATTCCTAAATTTGAATACAGGTATTCCGTACCACTTACTGAATTAAGATTTACATCGGTTTGTAAGTAGCTTTCTAAGTTTTCTATACTATAACTAGCGTAGGGATTATTTATATCAAAATCATTAACCTCATTAATATTAGTAGGTATCCTTGGTAATCCAGAAGTATGATTTGCTAATTGCTTTAATGTAATATCTCCAACTACTGGCATTTCAAATTCAAAATGTTCTTGTAACGTTTCTGTTAAAGACACCTCGTCTGTCCAAATCATTTTGGATAAGCAAACACCTGTAAATACTTTGGTAATTGATCCTATCTCAAAAATAGCTTCTGTATTATTTATTCCTCTTAATACACCATCATTGTTCGTTATTCCAACATACTCAGTAATTCCATTATGTACCAACGCTATAGCAACTTGTGTATTTATAGGTAGAGTAGCAATATCGTTTTCAATAATCTTAACATAATCTTGATTTTCAATATCATTAGATAATTTGCTAGATGAAGAGACACTATCATCATCTTTATTGCAACTAGTAAGTAAAAAGCAAACTGATAGAATTAATAATAATAATTTTCTTGCACTTAATTTTCTCATTAGATTTTGTTGTTTTTGCATGATAAACTTTGTTGTTTTAGTTTACATCAAATCTACTGATAGTCAACATGCTAAAAGTTCCAATATCTCCAAATTGTGCAAGTCGGGACCTATTTATACTTTTTTCTAAAGGTATTTGGTGTCATTCCTGTAATTTTTTTAAAAGAATTATGAAATGTTGTTTTTGAAGAAAAACCACATTCTAAACCAATAGCTAATAAACTGTAATTATCAAATTCTTTATCCAAAATAAGCCCTTTTACCTCTTCTACACGATATGTATTAATATATACCGAAAAGTTTTTACCTGTTATTGAATTAACTATTTGAGATACATAATTAGGACTAATACCTAAAATATCAGCTACCCTATTTCGATCTAAATTACTCTCTCTGTAAATTTTTTGAACAGAACAAAGCGCTTCCAGCTTTTTGTAATAAATATTATCCTTTGATATTAAAATTTGTTCTTTAACTTCTTTTTCGTCAAAAGACATCTCTGAAGACTCAAAATTATGTATCCCTTGACTTTCATCATATTTATAATAATCTATTAAATTTCTAATTTTACTACGTTCGTTGATAAGCTTTAGTTTGTAAACGCCTGTATATGCAATCCAGTGGATTAGTAACGTAGAAAATAATGCTAGAATTTGTAAAGCATTTAAAATTTCACTTATTATAAATGGTGCTAAAATTACTATTAGCATCAAAGAGCCTAGAATAAAGACTTCAAAGCACCATAAATAAATCAACCACTTTTTTTCTTGTTTATTTTTTGAAAACTGTATGACTTTATATGTTTTAAATAAGATATAAGGATAGAAGAAAAGTAAAATAAGTAAAACAACTACAGTCAAAATTGCTCCAATAATGCTATGTAGATTAATTTCTTGACTAAAGTCATTGTTTAAACTAAATTCAAGATACGCAAAAACTAATGTTGAAATAAGTGAAGGTATAAATAACCAAAACATTTTTCTAATATTAAATTTAGAAAAATTAAGCTGATAAGCAATAAATAAAAAAATGAATACAGGAAGTAACACCTCAGAATCGATAACTTCTAAAATTCTTAAAAAAGGATAGACTTCAAACATTTTAGTAATATCTAAAGCAACTTTGAATAATGAAAACGAAATAGAAAAAAGTGCAAAAGCAAGAAATTTATTTGCTTTGTTTTTAAAAAATGGCGAAACTAATAATATGACACCAATAACCATCCCTTGAAAAATGGCTATACTCAGTAAGACTAATTTAAGCATTGTTAGTAATTTAGTAATACAAATAAATAACAAAGATTGATTAAAATTAGTATCTTATTTAAAGTATTTATTTAGAATATGAGTCAAAATCTAATTAACTTTAAGTGACAAATCTAAAGATAGCCAGACAAAAGCCTCTTTAAGTTTATATATTTTTAAGGAAGCCTACAAGTTTTGTTTCCCTATCTCTCTTATTCGGTAACGTCCTTTTATACTACTAACACTTTGCCAGATCACTAGTGTTAAACTAGCGTAACCATATAATTTATTTTCCTGACATAGTTGGATTAAAATTAAATACATCTTAAAATGTATAATTACTAAAGTCTTATAAAAGTAACAGGACTGTTTTTTAATAAAAAATACGTAGTTATACGTATTGTACTTGCTAGCTCATTATTGTAGTTTAGCTATTAATAAACAGTAATAATAAAATGACAATTATTTGATATAAGCTACAAAAAGTTGTCATAACGGGAAATATAACCCCAAAAACAACTATATTAGTTGTCATATAACCAGTTGTAAACAATACCCAAAAACTCACGAAATTGATTAAGCTTTTTGATAAAACAACAGAAATTATAGTTGGTCCTTCTAGTAATAATGAAAATTCATTTAATTACTATCATAAAAGCAATCGCAAGGATATTCAAATCATTAGAGAAACTCTAGAAAAATGGTTTTCAGAATATCCTGAATTAGAGAAATTAGAACTGAAAAATCGTTTTAAAAAGGATTTAGACTCAGCCTTCTACGAACTTTTTCTATTTGAACTATTTAATAAATTAGGCTTCAATATTGAAATTCACCCTCAACTTAAAGACACTAACAAAAGACCAGATTTTTTAATATCTAAAGATGACTTTCAAGCGTATGTAGAAGCCAAAATTTGTTTTGATAAAACAGAAACAGAAATGGCTTTTGAAAAACGTCAAAATGAATTCTATGACAAATTAAGTAAAGTAAGAATAAAAGGATTTTTATTGAGAATTGAAGAGTTAAGTTTTAAAACTCAAAAGCAACCTAGAGTAAAAGAATTAATTTCCAAAATTGAATTAGAAGTTAGTAAACTTGAGCCAAAGGAAATTACTGAAAGAATGGAAAAATTTGGTTTTGATGGATGTCCTAATATTGACTTTGAAAATAAAGATTTAAAAATTCGAGTTCAACCAATGCCTTTAATTGAATCTCAAAAAGATAAAATCAGTAAAAATCCTATTGGTATGTTTCCTATCGAAACTTTTTGGGGAGGTGGAGAAAATTCCATTCGACAATCTATTCTCAAAAAAGCTAAACGTTATGGGAAATTCGAAATTCCATATCTAATTTGTATAAATGCTTTAGGAAAAAAAACATCAGGAAAAATAGACATTGAAAATGTAATTTGGGGTTCTTTAAAATATACTTTCTCTACAAATCCTGAAAATAGGGACGGAAAAATGACCAGAGAAAGAGATGGAATATTTTATAATTCAGGAAAAGCAAAATTAACTAATGTTAGCGGAATTGTGGTCACGAAAGTATTTCCATCAAATATTCCAAATGCTAATTATTGGCTTTTTGAAAATCCATTTGCAGAAAACAAATTTGATTTTGAAAAACTTAATCTAATCTATAATTATGTTAATGGAAATCAAATTATTAGTAAAGATGGAAATGATTTTGATAAAATTTTCGGAATATCAAAAGAATGGCTGAATTAAAAGTACTGTTTACAACAAA
>NZ_BCBW01000012.1:0-2231 GCF_001315805.1 Olleya sp. ITB9 | reverse complement strand
AAAACATTTTATGAAAGAAGAAAAAGATTCTAAAGTTTCCACATCAAAGGAAGAAGAAAAAGAAAAAATTTATAATGTAGAATCTATTTATGACACATATTTTGAAAACCTAAATAGTGTAAAACTATATTTCAACAAATTTGGGAATTTAGCATCTGGCGAAGATGAATCAATAAAGGAAAAATCCAAAGAGTTTTTTGACCAAGCTTTAAACGAAATTACGGAAGAAATGGAGAGTGTTAAAAATAACGATGATGACACTTTAACTAAAGAACAAGCCGAAATATACTTAAGGAAATTCGCGAGAAAGTTTAGAAAGCAACCAAAAATTTCACCAAGAAATTATGAAATACTTTCACGAAGTTCATTCTTAATGCTAAACAATTATTTTGAGTATTTAATTGCTGACCTTCTAAGTTACTACTATAACAAATTTAAAAACTCTCTTAATGAAAAAGAGTTTAAGTTTACCCTTAAAGAGCTAAATGAATACGACACAATAGAAGAAGCCACAAAGGATTTGATTATAAAAGAAGTAGAAAGTCTAATTATTGACAAATCATTTAATGAACTTCTCGAACATTTTGAGGATAAACTTTCTATTTCGCTTGAAAAAGATTTAATAAAGTGGGATGAAATTATTGAAGTTAGGGAAAGAAGACACTTAATAGTTCATAATTCTTCCGTAGTAAATAAAAAATACATTTCAAGAACAAAAAACCCTTATGGATACCAAATTGGAGATGTTGTCCATATTGATAAAGATTATTTTTTAAAATCTTGGTCACAGTTTAAACTTGCAGGACAGCTACTGATATTTAATTGTTGGGGAAATTGGGATAAAGACAATATTGACAGAGCAGTATTTCAGATTATGATACAAACTTTCGAAGATTTGAATTCTAAGAATTATGAACTTGTCTGTAATACTTGTAAATATTCCGAACAAATTGAACCAAAAAATGAAGACCAAGAAGATTATATTCTTAGAATTAAAGTAAATAATGCTATTTCACTAAAAAAGCAAAATAAAGATAGCGAGGTAAAAAAAGTATTGAAAAAAATTAAAGTTGGAACTGCAACACCAATTTTTAAAATTGCTCATAACATTTTAAGTGATAAACACGATGATTTAGAAGAGCTCTTTACTCAGTCAATAGTTGTTGACAAATTAACTCTCGATTCTTATTTAGAATGGCCAATTTTTGATTTTGTTAGAGAAAAGGATGAAATAAACAAAGTTCTGATTAAAACATTTGAAAACTAAAAACTTATGCTAACAATGTGTATAATTTATTGCTAGTTATAGCCTACTTACGAAAGTCCTCGCGGACTTTATATCTCTGTTTTATTTACTAACTTTAGTGCTTAAACACGCAACAAAATCATACACAAACACGTTGCCATTAATTTATGAAAAACATCCTCTACCTAATTTTATTGATACCAATTGGAATTTTTGCTCAAGCAGAAAAGGACATCGAGCCGAGAAATGAGAGTTATATTACGACTGATTTATTTTCGCCATTTTTTGTTCATTATCGTGGAAAATATTTTACACCGAGATTTAGATTAGGCTATATTGAGAATTTAAGCGAAAAAACTAAAATCGGAATTGATATTGGGTACGGAAATGTAAATTCTTCAATAATCAACACAGGAGACAAATATACTCTATGGGAAATCCGACCAGAATATTATCGAATAATAAATCCGAATAGAAAAACACTCAAATATTTTTCATTAGAACTGTTTTACATAAATCAGAACGAAGAATTTACAACACAATCTTTCTTTTCAAAGCAAAATGAATATCTGACTTTTGACAAAGCTGACTACAAAAGACAAAAAATTGGGCTTTTACCTAAATTTGGAATGTTTATGAATTTAAGTAACAGAATTGGATTAAATTGGTATACAGGAGTTGGAATAAATTACAGAAAAAATAAGTACAAGAATTTTGAGAATTTAAGACCGAATCAATTCGACGAAGAACATTTCTCACCATATTACAGAAAAGAAGGGAATAAAATCGGAGTTGAATTTACTGTCGGACTAAAATTATACTATCGAATAAAAAACTAATGGCAACACCGTGTATAATTCATTGCTTGGTTCTATTTTACTTACGAAAATCCTCGCGGATTTTCTATTCGGTTTGTATTTGCTAAATTAGTAACTGAAACACGCAACGAAATCATACACAATCACGTTGTAATGCATTTGCCTAA
>NZ_BCBW01000011.1:0-28717 GCF_001315805.1 Olleya sp. ITB9 | reverse complement strand
CAAAACGCACTCTGAATGGAAATAATAAACAAAAATGACATTAAAAAGTACTATAAAATTTTCGGATATATAAATCTAATTTTCAGCATTCTACTTGTGCTTTTTTTACCTGATATTGACTTCAAAGAACGGATAATAACCGTAATAACAATTAATGTTGGATATCATATGTTCTATTGGTTTTTTTCTAGTATTCCAAAAGACTCAACACGAATGAATAATAATTTTAATAAAATTGTCGGAACTGGAATGATAAAGCTTTTTGCGATATTTGGAATCGTTTGTTCATTCACTATAATCTACTTTTTCATTTCGAAAGCTATTTCTGAAAAGGAATATATCGGTTTGTTTGGAATATGTATTCCATTCGGGCTTTTTTTCGGAGCATATTCTTTATGGGTTGATTTGAAAAATGAATAAAAAACGTTTTACAACACCATCTATAATTAATTGTTTTGGCAAGTGATTATTTGGCTTTTCAAAATAATAGAAGTTCAGAGTTAAATATTATAAAAAAAGGTGTACACGTTAATACTATAGTCATCCAACGTATAGCAAACTCCCCTGTAACATGATATAACATTTCTACAGTTTTAAGTCCTTCTCCAACTGCATTTTCTGCTAATGAAAACGATAAACCATTAGAAAACTAGATGTTTATCATTTAAAAAAACATCAATAATGGTTAGCTAGCTAAAATGGTAACAATTATCCAACCGTATTGTTTTTTGATGATATCCATATAATTATTTAATACATCGTATTATTATTAGCAGATGTTTCTGGTATTTGCTGTATGCTATCCCAATGTTCTACAATTTTTCCATGGGTATCAAACCTGAAAAAATCCATAGTAATATATTGGTCGTTATCTGGCCAGATTTGATGGGTATGCAATGCTACCAGATCATCTTCGGCAAGTGCTCTTACAAAATTAATTGACTTTATTGGATACTCTTTTTGCATACGATTAAAATAATCAATAAATGCTTGTGGACCATCGGCAACCATTGGGTTATGCTGTATATATTTATCTCCAACATATAACTCGACTGCTTTTGTTGGATTGCCCTCGTAAGCCATTTTATAAAATGCGATAGCGTTTTTTTTATTTTGTGCTATATTCATAATTTAGATTTTAATTCGGTTAATTCTTTCTCTAGAGCCTCAGCTTTTTCTTTAAATTTTTGCATTGCTTTTTTTAGTTGACCAACTTTTTTTAATAGCTCGTCATCTTGCAGTGCTTCAAAAGATTCAATATTTTCTTTTACTTTATATTTTGCTTTAGCGCCACACTTTGGGCATGATCTAACGTCTGACATTTGTTTGATTTTTAAACAAATATCTTATAATCATGTAATATGCTAAAGATAAATATGAGTGCAAAAATGGTAAATATCGAACCTGAACTTACAAATAGTTCTTTTTAAAGTTGTTTGGCGTAAAACCTGTATGTTTTTTGAAGTATTTTACAAAGTTTGTAGATTCTTCAAAACCTAGCGAATAGGCTAATTCCGTACTTTTTATATCTGAATTTATTAGTAATCGTTTTGCTTCTAAAACAATAAATTGATCAATAAATTGCTTTGCTGTAATAGATACTGTTGCCTTACAAACGGTATTTAAATGTTTGTAAGTAATATTAAGTTTTTCAGCATAAAAATCTGCATTTCTACTGGCTTTAAAATGAAGCTCTAAAAGTGCTTTAAAATCTAAAAAGATATTAACTTGTTTAGATTGCTTTAAATGAAAAGGCTGGAATTGCTTTAAGCCTTCTAACTTGGAGAAAATGATATAACATATTGATTTATAGGTGTTTTGCTGATTTAAATCTTCTGTATGATTGTTATACTCCTCATAAAACAAATCAAAATAACGTATAATATTAGAATCTTGTGGCACTTGAATACTTGGTGAAAATAAATGCGTATTAAACAACCTTAAATATTCATTTTTTGGTGAATTATTTATCTGATTTTTTAAATAGGTTTCCGTAAATAATAAAATATAACCCTTTAATTTTTTAGTAAATTGAAAGGCATTTATTTGCCCTTTAGACAGATGGATAATGGTGTTTTTCTTTACAGGATGCCACACAAAATCTACCAATTGCTTGCTTTCTCCCTGCGTGTAAAAAACAATCATGTGAAAAGCAACCTGATGTGCTTTTTCTGGATTATGGTCTATAATTTCGGTTTTACGAGAGGCAAGACTTTCAATGGTTAAAATTTCTATACCACTATTTTTTGGTTTTTTAGAATCGAAAACAATTTGCGGTACTTTTTTTTGCATTACATTTTTGTATTAGCTTTTTCTAAAGCTTTTCTAATATGGTCACTATCCCAATGATTGTCAAAGTCTACAATACCTCTTTTAAAGTCTGCATCTAATAATTCTTCTTGTTCTTTAAGCTCCTTTCTGGCTTTAAATATATATTCCTCATCGCGTTTTGGTGCTTTTGCTAAACGTCTTAAACTTGTTTCATCATACTTAATAAAGTTTTTTACTTGTCGCTTTAAAGTATATTTTCTAAAACCTAATTTATGCAAAACATCACTAGCTAATGCCAATGAAGTATCTAAAGATTCACGATAAAAATTTTCATGACCAAGATTTAATAACTCGTAAGCATCTTCTCTGTTTTTGGTTCTAATCATGAGCTCGATGTGTGGATATTTTTCATTTACAATTTTAGTAATTGCCTTAGTTACATTTAATCTATTAGTAGCAATAATTATAATTTTAGCTTCGGCAATACCTGCAGACTCTAATAAATCTAAACGTGTAGCATCTCCATAATATACTTCAAAACCCATTTTACGAAGAAAATCTACTCGGTTTGAATCTTGATCTAAAATAGTAGCTTCTACGCCATGCGATCTTAAAAAACGACCTACCGTACTTCCAAAATTACCAAAACCAACTAAAATTATTTTTTGTGATTTTGCAATATGATCCATTGGACGTTTAATAGACTCTTTAGTACCAACTTTAGGCAGAATAAAACGCTCGTTTATAATACTAATTATTGGTGTTAAAGCCATACTTAAAGCTGTAATTACCAACAGCATATCCATTTCCTTTTGTTCTAAAATATGTAAACCGAAAGCAAAAGACAATAATACAAAAGCAAATTCTCCAACTTGTGATAAGCTAAAAGTTAATAGCAGTTTTTGGTCTAATTTTAAATTAAATACACGACCGGTAACAAATAAAACTACCGCTTTTAATATAATTATAGCAATTAAAACACCACCAATAGTAAGCGGACTTTTGGCAATAACTATAAAGTTTATTGAAGCGCCAACTGCCATAAAAAACAAACCTAATAGTAAGTTTTTAAAAGGTTCTAGAGTGCTTTCTAATTCGTGTTTAAACTCACTATTAGATAATACTACACCACCTAAAAAAGCACCTAAAGCCGGACTGATACCTACCAATTCCATAATAAATGAAATTCCAAAAACAATTAAAAATGCGGCAGCAATAAGTAATTCTCTTACATCTGTTTTTGCAACTTTTCTTAGCATTGGTACAATGACATAACGTCCTAAAGCAATAATTACTACAACCGATAGTATAATGGCTATTGTTTGAAGTACTAAAGGTAAACTTTCAATTAGACTAACAGATTCAGTATGTCCATCGGTTTGTGTTTCTGTATTAGAATTAGATAATAATGGCATTATACCAATCATGAAAATCACTATAATATCCTGAAACAATAAAATGGAAAAGGCTGAAGTTCCAAAAGTAGTTTCCATCAAACCTTTTTCTTTTATGGTTTGCATTGCAATTGCTGTAGATGATAATGCTACAGCCATAGAAATTACTAAAGCGACTTCCCAATCGTATCCTAAAAATGTAAATAATAAATAGGATAATAACATGGTACCTCCTACTTGTATTCCTCCCATACCAAGTATGGTTTTCCGCATGTTCCAGAAATTTTTAGGTTCAATTTCTAATCCAATAAGAAACAGCATCATTACCACTCCAAATTCTGCAAAATGCAATATATCTTCGCCTTCTTCTCCAATAAAACCTAAAACATAAGGTCCAATTAATACACCAGCCAATAAGTATCCAATAACCGAACTTAAACCTAATCGCTTTGCTATAGAGACACAAATAATGGCTCCAAGCAAAAACATTATAGCTTCAAAAAGTAAACTTCCTGTCATATAATTAAGAGCTTTTAAGTTGTGGTATATCGTTAATAAAAGATTTTTTCTCAAAATCGTTTATTGATAAATTGTTTTGAAGCAAATCAATTAATTTACCGTAATTAATTTTATAATCGTTTAATTTTTCATCGGAAAGATTATGTGTTCCCATTACAGCATATGGTGGAAAATATGTCATTCCGCATAAATTTGCAGTTTGCTCAAATGGTCTTAGAAATTGTTCAACAGTAAAACTATTATATCCAGCAGAACAATATACTTCTTTAGATCCTCCAGTTGTTATAGCATTTAGACAAGTTTTATTGTGTAGCGCTTTACCTTCTGGACCATAAGCCCAATTAAACTCTAACACCATATCAATCCATTGTTTCATTAATGGCGGACAACTATACCAATAAAAAGGATGATGCCATATAATTATATCATGCGATTCTAATAATTTTTGCTCTCTAGGAACATCTATATGAAAATCTGGATACTCTTCGTATAAATCATGAACAGTCACATTTTCTTTATCATTAATATGATTAATTAAAGATAAATTAGCTCTAGATTTTTCAAGTTTTGGATGCGCAAATAGAATTAGAATTTTTTTCATATTAACATTAGTGAATTATGTTTATGTTATAAAATCAAAAGAAAGTTTTATTCCGTTTATAATCATTCCTGTTCCAATAATAGCAATAATTAAACCCATGATCTTTCCTATAACAGAAATTACATTTTTACCTACAATTCTAACAATTAAATCACTTAATCTAAAAGTGAAATATGTTAGTAAACTCATAAAACCATAAATAAGAATTACTATTATAATATGGATAGTTTCTACATTGGCAACAAAATTCATTGCTGTAACAATGGTTCCAGGACCAGCTAAAATCGGAATTGCTAGAGGTGAAACAGCTATATCTTCATCTACATGAACATGTTTAAGGCTTTTTACGTTAGAACGTTTTGATTGTAACATATCAAAACCAATAAAAAATATTAGTATTCCTCCTGTAATTTTAAATGCAGGAATACTAATATTAAATAATTCGAAAATATATTTTCCTAATAACACAAAAACTGCAACGATAACAAAGGCTATAATATTTGATCGCCTGTTTATATCATGCTTTGTTTTTTTGTCTGCACCTTGTGTTAAAGATAAAAAAACCGTCATATTAGAAATCGGATTTGTTATCGCAAAAAATGCAGTAAAAACTGCTATTGAGAAAGTTATTAGGTTATCCATTAATTTGAAAATTTAATTTAGCAAGAACTTGAATATCTTTTTAACTAAAAAATTAATTTTCTATAATTTAACAATTAAATTAAACTTTTAAACCAAACTACTTGTAATCTCTAATAATGTTTGAATTTTAGCCTCATCATAAGCATCAGGATGTGCATTACTAAAGCTACCTTTATCATTATCATAATACTTGCCTGACTCATTTTTATTTGCTTCAGACATGGCTAAATCATAAAGAATATCTACACCTTTTTCTGCTGGTGACCAATGTTGTCCATAAGCTTCTTTAGCCATTTTGGTATTTAATAAAGAACCTGGATTTACAGCAATTGTGGTCATATTAGGGTGTTGTTTTGCAAAATGAAAACTCCACATGGTTAATGCCAATTTACTTTGTGCATAAGCATCGCTTGCGTTAATAGTAACAACTCCTGTAAGAATACCTTTTTTAACGGTAGATTGTGCTGCAGAACTTAAATTTACAATTCTTGTATTTGCACCTTTTTCTAAAACAGGTACAATAGACTCCGTTAAAATATAAGGAGCTATATAGTTAACAGCCATTCTAATATCTAATCCGTCCTTTGTTTTTTCCAAAGGTGTTTTAAAAATTCCGGCATTATTGATTAAAATATCTAAACTTGATACTTCATTTTTAATTTGTGCTGCTAGTTGTTTTACAGCACTTAAATCTGAAAAATCGGCAACAAATCCTTTTATATTTTCGTTGTTTGAAGCGTTTTTAATTTCGGCAATGACGCTGTCTACCTTAGCTTTGCTTCTTCCATGAACATATACTTCATGGCCTTCTTTAGCTAGTTTAAGAGCAGTAAGTTTTCCTATACCGTCTGTACTTCCTGTGATTAATATGGTTTTCATTTTTGTTACGTGATTATTGTTATAAGTAACGTCACTTTGAGTGAAATTTTTATTGATAAGTAACTTTCAAAATAGTTCTCGATACAATTTTTATTCAGAAAAAAATCTGAATAAAAATCACTCGAACTGACGTTTTGCACTTATTGCAATGTATTCCATTTTTTTATTCTTTTTAAAATGGTGCAGCTGTATCTTTTGGTCCATCTGGTAAGCTCCAACGTTGTCGCGCTGTAACGTTTTCTAATGCAACATCTTTAATGGTGTTACTACTGATATTTCCGAAGCTACTAGTGCTACCACGAGGAATTTGCATTTGATCTCCGTATAACCAAACTACCAAGTTACTACGTTGTCCGCTAGTAATTGGATGTGTAGCATGTGGCACATTACCTCTGTGAAGGATTGCTTTTCCTGGTTCAAAAATGGTTTGCACTGTTTTTCCGGAAGCTTTATCATAGAAATCAACTTCAGATCCTGTAAATACTTCATCAGGTAAGTTAATATTAATATTTAAAGTAGCTGCTGAAGCATCTGTGTGTACATGTAAATCTTTATCCTTATCTGGATTATATTGAATTGAAAAACCAAATGTTTGGTTATCGTAGCCATAAGTACCAAGCAACAAACGTGCAATTGGACGGATAAAACGATCCATCATGTCGTTATAAAAGGCTTGGAAACTTGGTGCAGCTAAATGACCTTCAGAACGCTCATCTAACATCATTCCATAACGATTTAATTGAATACCATAAGGTGCACGTTTAGGGATTTCAGAATTTACTGCATCTTCTAAATACTTACGGAATTCCGCTAAGCGTTCTATATCAAAAAATTGTGCTACATAAACACCTGGAATAATTTCTTCCCATAAATCGGCAACAGCATTTTCTTTTTCTGGGTTTTCCCAAGCGTCATTTATTGCTTTTCGCAATTTTGGATCAAGCAGCGATTCATCAGGAATTAGTAAATTGTCTTTGCTTTCCATTTCCCATGTTGCCCATGCTTCTTCCAATAATTTTCTGTTGCTATTCCAAAAATGAGATACAGAAGGTTCACGTTTTAATGAAGCTTCACGAGTTGGTTGTGTAAGTGCACGTGCTTGTTCTAGTGCATTTGTATTTGTTATTGTTTTCATGATTTATTTTTTCTTAATAATAAATTATTTACAATACAAAGATATTTTAGACACCACCATTTTATGTGGTAGAAAACAAAGTGGTATTAGTAAAAAAAGAGGTTTCTTATAAAAAACTAAGCTAAAAACTAGTTCAAACTCGCTTTAAAAGCACTTAAACTTGTGCCTTTATAGACTTGAAAGGTTTTGTTTAAATGACTAGAATCTGTAAAACCGAGTTCTGCAGCAATTTCAGAATATTGCAAATCGGTATACTTCAACCTTGTTTCTACTAATTTTAATTTATAATTAATGATGTATTTTTTTAACGACACATCGGTATGTTTTTTAAAATATTCGCTGATGTAATTATCTGCCATATGAAATTCTTCAGCCAAACTTTTAGTGGATAATACTTCAGAATTATAAATATTAGAATGAATATAATTGATGATTTGTTGAATTTTTGAAGACCTTACTTCCTTTACCGAATCTGAAGTATTTATAAACTGAATATTTCTCGCAATAAGATGCAAAATAACAGACAATGAATTTTCAATAATAAAAATATCGAAAGACTGTTTGTTTAAATATTCGGTAGCTACCATATTAATTAAGGATACTAAATGTGATCTGTCTGCATCGGTTTCGAATTGCATTTCACGAAGTTCGTGACTTTCGCTATTTAAGATTTCTTCAATTTTTCGAAACCAATCGTTTACTGGAAGATTCGAATTTTGCGAACTTGTTTTTCTAAAAAAACTCTTTAAAAACTTTATAGCTACTGTAGTTGTAGCCGATTCTGCATTAACGATATAAATATCATCTGGAATAAAAACAAAGACACTATTTGGTTTGTAATTTACCGTTTTACCATTAATTTTTATGGTTCCTGTACCTTTTTCAAAATAAAGAATTTCGAAAAAACGAATGGTAGTATATTTACAAAATTCAAAAAATGTTTGGTCTTTGTATTGCTCAATGACAATGTTTTCGATAATCGTTCTTGGCATGTAAATCTTTTTTTAAAGGTACTAAATATTTAAAATAGAAGAAGCCACAACATGGTGACTTCTTCTTGCTATTAATCAATAATTAGGGATTCAATTATGAATTTGTTTTTTCATAATTATTTGACTTTAAAATCTCCGTTACTACGGATGTAAATCAGAGCTTCTTGATCTGTAGTAATAATAGATTTAGAATCTTCTTCGACTCCAAAATAAGATCCAGACGTTAATTCCTTTTTATCTTCTTTTTTAGAAAACTGGTGTGAAATTCCACCAGAAATAACTACAGCTCTAAAATTCGGACTTAAATTTTTAATTTTTCCTTTAAAACCAGCTGGTAGTTTTAAAAGTGTAGCACGTAATTGATTTTTTTCGTGACTTCCCCATAAAAAAGCAGTTTCTACATTACTTTTTTCTGAAACCCATTCTATATCCTTAGCGTTTAACCATACTAAATTGGTTTTATCTACATTAATTGGTCGTTCACCATTATCAAAAGCTTCGTCTGTTGGTTGTACCAAATATGGTCCTTCTTGTATATCTAAAAATGCTATATTTTCTTCACCATCTGCTGCAGTAATATGTGCTTCTCCTGCTGGTTGCTGCCAATAAGATCCAGCTGGTAGCCATTGCTTTTCGGCCTGTTCATCATCATTATGCAATAAACCTTTAATTACCACTCCGCGATATGTGATATTATGAATGTGTGCTGGCGAAGAAAACCCTTTATTGAATTTTACTAAAAAACCTGCTGGTTCGTTTTTGGTTCTGTCTCCCCAAAGTTTTCCTGCTGCTGGACTTTTATCGCCTCGTAACGGATTTAACCAACCCCATTCTACAGTATCTGCAGTTACTACTTCGTTTACAGATTTAATATTGTCTGTTGTTGGTGTTTGTGCATTGGTAAAAATACCTGCTATTAGTGCTAATGCGAATAAGATGTTTTTTTTCATGACATTAAATTTTAGGAGAAATACGAATTATATTTCAGTGAATAATTCACTTTCTGGCAATCTAGATTTTGGTGTTTTATCTGTGGAATTAAAGTCAGAATCTGCTCTGTAACCTATAGAAACAGCAACTAAAGCTGTAAAACCTTTTTCTCTTAAACCAAATTCTTCATCTAATGCTTTTACATCAATACCTTCCATTGGAGTAGCATCAATACCTAAACTAGCAACACCTAATAAAAAGCTTCCTATGTTTAAGTAAACTTGTTTTTCCATCCAGTGTTGTTGGTCTTTTAAATCGTATTTGTGAATCCCTGCAAAAGCTTTAACAGCTCCTAGGAATCCATTTTTTATATCTTGATTTGGAAATCTTCCATTTTTATCTTCAGTATCAGCAATATGTTGGTAATACGCATCATCTGCATCAATTTTTGAACAGAATAAAACGACTGCTGAAGCATTGGTTACTTTAGGCTCATTAAAATGAAAGAAACCTTGAGTTCCTTTTGCTATACGCGCTTTACCTTCTGTAGTTTCCGCAACTATAAAATGCCAAGGTTGCAAGTTTACACTTGATGGGCTCATTCTTAATAAGTTTTTGACTTCTGCCATATCTGCTTCAGATATTTTTTTTGTTGGGTCAAATTCTTTAGTTGTGTATCTCCAGTTTAATGTTTCAGATAAATTCATTTCTATATTTTTTATTAAGTTGATTATTAATTATACTATAAAAAGTATAGTGCAAATGTAATTGTAGTATCTATTTCTCACAATAACGGTCAAAAAGGATAGTATAAAATATTACACTAAAAAAAATTGTAAACCCAACAAAATCGATACTTTTAGCCGAATGTTAAATTTACTATAAAAAGTATAGTTGTATAAATAAATATAGTATTTTATCTTTGCCAAAGATTTAATACTTAAAAAATAATTATGTATACGTTTAAAGGAAAGGAATATCCATGTTGTGCCAGTTTAACCATGGGAATTATTGGAGGAAAATGGAAAACGGTAATTATTTTTCATTTAATTGATACAACACTTCGATATAATGAATTAAGAAAAGAAATGCCAACAGTTACAGAGCGTACATTGAGTTTACAATTAAAAACTTTAGAAGAAGATGGTATTGTAAAAAGAAAAGTATATACTTCTAAACCACCTTTAAAGGTAGAATATTCGTTAACCGATTTTGGTAAAACTTTAATTCCTGTAGTTCAATCTATTGCAGATTGGGGTGTTTATGCTGTTTCTGAACAAAGATAATTAAGTTTATCAGCTTAGTTTAAAAAAAACAATTGATTAAAAGTGTATTAAACATATCAAAGATTAATTGTAAATTGACAAAAACAAATTTTTCTACTAAGTAAATATTTATCTTATGTAGTATATTCCCTTCTTATACTAATGCTAAAAATTAAACTACATTTTTTTGATATTCTGTTCGTTATTGCTTTATCAATTGCAGTTGGTATGAGCGTAATAATGGAAAAAAGTCAATTGCTTTACATTTGCCCAGTAGTTATTGTTACAATATTTTTAAAATATATTAGTGTTGTTAAAAAAAATACGGATCCATTATTTTTATTAGCTCTAGCAGCTTTATTTTGTATTAATTTTTTAACATTTTATTCTTTTCATGATTATTTTGGAGAAATATCTTTGTTAACTTCATTATATTTAATCTTATATACATTTTCATTAAAAAAATATTTAATACAAAGTAAATTAAAGTCTTTGTTGTCAATATCATCTGTAATTGGTGGTTTTTTAGTAGCTTACATAAGCTATTCTGTTATAGAACTTTTATTAGATAAAATCCCCAACAATAGTCAAATTTACATGTTTATTTGTGCTATTTGTGTTTTAATTTACACAGTCACTTTTGCAATTGTGTATCTTAATAATAATTATAAAAACGGAACTATTTTACTTACATCAGGACTATTCTCGTTGTTTCAAATTGGATTATCTCCAATAAATGAATACCTTTTTTACAACCAAACTTTTACGGTAATGATTATTATTTGCCATTTTATGGCTATTTATTTGTTCATGAAATTTATTTCTGAAACTAAACCTGTAGATCCTAAAAACATTAAAAAGCAATATTTTTAAATAGAAAAAAGGATAACTTTTACATTACCCTTTTTTCATGTTACTAATCAATCAACCAAAATCAAGCGTAACTAATTCATTTCTATAATACCTACAACTTCATAAGCTCTGGTACCATCTATTTGTACTTTTTCGTATAATATATTAGCGTATTCATAATACGTTTCGTCGTTTATAACAACTTTTTCATAATCATCTGGTAACTCATAAACAATAGTACCAACTTCTGGATCTACTACTTCATATTGGTTATTTATTTGAATATAAAATATACCATGAGCATTGTAATAATTATGGTTATTATAACGAACTCTTTTATAGTTTACAGGTAAAGTTTTAATCCTAAAACCAACCTTTGGAGCTATTACAATGTAACGACCTCTAGATTGTGTGTAATACTTATTATTAGCATAGTAATAGTTTTGTCCTCTATGCGTTACAACTGTTTTATTTTGTACATTTCTAACCGAAACTACTTTACGTTTTGGTGTTTTATAAGTCACTTTTGTACTTGGTACACGCTTAGCAACTGTACGTTTAGTTGTAGTTGTTGTAACTTTGTTATTACTAGTACTTCTTCTAGTTTGTGCTTCTGTTTGTGCTGCAAATGCTACCAACAATACTGTTGGTAATATGTATGCTTTTATAAGTGTTTTCATAATTTAAAAATTTAATAGTTCAACTTTATTTTGCTATTAATACTAAGACGTTTATTAGTATTAATAGTTTAAAAGTATCTGAATTATTTCTGTTAAAAAATGAAAGTTGACAGCTAGCTATATTATATCTATCAATCCGATTATTTTTTATAGATGAGATTGTTTTATAAGGTAAAATTCCTGAAAATTAATGCAAAGAATTAGTATTAATATACTCTAAAAACTTAGGTTTACTTAGTTGATTTTTATTGATAAAGAGATAGTTGCACTAAAAATAAACTAACTAAGATTAAATATAATTTCATATTTTAAGGTGTTTTAATTTTACACTTCAAAGGTGAAACTATATGCTATCTTATTATAAAGTGATAGACGTTTGAGGGTTTTGACTATACGAAATCGGGAAATCTATCGACGAGAATTTTGACTTTTTTAAAAATTAACACTTTTTAAGAATTACGTATTGCTTTCTGCCCTACTTTTGTAGACTTAAAAATAATTATCAAGAATCTCTAAAAGGAGATAGCAACCTGCAATAACGAGCAAGGTGCTAAATAGATAAGCCAATTAATTGGAACAAATGTTAACTCATCTTTCTTATTTTTTGATTGCTATTTCCTTTTTAAAATGAAAAAGAAAAATGGCAAGTCCACAACAAATTACTCCAAAATTCACAGCTTTAATTCCGCTATTCGTATTTGTTTTTACGTTTTTAGGTGTTGGAATTTATCAAAACGACTTTTATGCACTTCCTGCTCCAATTGCAGTTATAGTAGGTATTATAGTCGCATTTTTAATGTTTAGACAATCAATTAATTCTAAAATTGAAACGCTTTTAAAAGGTTGTGGAGATGATAAGATTTTAACCATGTGTTTAATCTATTTATTAGCAGGTGCTTTTGCTACCATAACAAAAGCTACAGGAAGTGTTGACGCTATTGTGAATTTAGGGTTAGACTTTATTGCCATACAATACATTTACTTTGGTGTGTTTGTAATTGCTGCATTTTTATCGGTTTCTACAGGAACTTCGGTTGGCGCAATTGTAGCTTTAGCACCTATTGTTATTGGTTTTGCAGACAAAAGCAGTGTAGATTTAGCAATACTTTGTGGCGCACTTTTAGGCGGAAGTATGTTTGGTGATAACTTATCTGTGATATCAGACACTACCATTGCAGCAACCCAATCGCTAGGCTGTAAAATGAGCGATAAATTTAAGCAGAACATTAAAATAGCGTTACCAGCAGCTTTATTTACTATTGCTATACTAATTATTCAAGGTTTAGAATTAGAAACTAATGTTGAAGACGCTACGGTCTACACCTATTCTATTGTTAAAATATTACCTTATTTATTGGTAATAATATTATCTATAATTGGTGTGAATGTCTTTGTAACTTTACTTTTAGGTGTTATTGCTGGTGGACTTTTAGGAATTATTTATGGCGATTTCACACTTATTGAATCTACAAAACTAGCTTACACTGGTTTTACAAGCATGACCGAAATATTTTTACTATCGCTATTAACTGGTGGTTTAGCTGCTTTGGTCTCTAAAAACGGAGGAATAGACTACATATTAAAACATATTAAAAAGCTTATAAAAAACAAAACCTCTGCACAATTAGGAATTGCTTCTCTGGTTGGTACTATAAACATGGCAATTGCCAATAATACAGTATCAATAATTATTGCTGGTCCAATTGCTAAAACGATTAACGATGAGTATGGCTTAGACAATAAAAAAACAGCTTCAATTTTAGATATTTTTGCTTGTATTGTACAAGGTATTTTACCTTATGGAGCACAAGTTTTAATGATTTTAAGCTTCTCTAATGGTAAGTTAGATTACTTAGATTTAGTATCTAATACTTGGTATTTATTACTATTATTTATTTATACAATATTATTTATATCATTTAAACCTTTACTTCTAAAAATTAAGCATAAATAATTGTAAATCAAAATCTTATATAAATTTAAAAAAAGCATCTAAAAATTAATTTTAAGATGCTTTTTTTACTTGTTATTTATTGGCTTTAAGCCTTTGGATAATCTGTGTAACCTTCAGTTCCTGTGGTGTAAAATGTGTCTTTATCCCAATCTGCTAATTCAATATTTTTTTCAAAACGCTCTACTAAATCTGGATTAGAAATAAATGGTTTTCCGTAAGCAACTAAATCGGCATTACCAGCTTCTAAAACTTGGTTTCCTTTGTCTTGATCAAAATCGGTATTAATCATTAATGTTCCGTTGTATAATGGTCTAAAATGTTTTGCAATTTCTGTGACAGCAAAAGGTACTTCAGAGACATCTGTAAAAGGTTCAGATAAATGAATATAGGCTAAATTGTAATCGTTTAACTTTTTAATAATGTATTCAAACGTAGGAATAGTTTCTTCATCTACTGTAATTCCAGACATACCATGTAACGACGGATTAAAACGTGCTCCTATTTTTTCCTGCAGAATCACTTCCTTCATAGCATCTAAAACTTCGAAAAAGAAACGTGCTCTATTTTCAATCGAACCTCCATATTCATCGGTTCGCTCATTAGAACAAGCATTAAAAAATTGCTGAAATAAATATCCGTTAGACGAGTGTATTTCTACACCATCAAAACCAGCTTCTACCGCATTTGCTGCTGCTTTTTGAAAATCTTTAACCGTTTGTTTAATCTCTTCAATAGTCATTGCTTTGGGTGTCACTGTATCCTTAAAACCATCTGGTGTAAACGATTTAGCATTAGGATTTATGGCTGAAGCAGAAACTGGTAAATCACCATCATGAAAATCTGGATGAGACATACGTCCAACATGCCATAACTGTATAAATATTTTTCCGCCTTTATTGTGTACACGTTTAGTGACTTTTTTCCAACCCTCTACTTGTGCTTCTGTATGGATTCCTGGTGTATTTATATAACCAACAGCTTGTTTAGATACTTGTGATCCTTCTGTGATTATTAATCCAGCCGATGCACGTTGCTCGTAGTATAAACCTTGTAAATCGTCTGTTGGTACTTTACCATCATTATCAGCACGACTACGTGTCATTGGTGCCATAACTACTCTATTATTAAGTGTAATATTCTTTTTGTAAGGTGTTAAAAGGTGTTGTTTGCTCATAGTAATTTTGATGTGTTTTATTACAAAATTATAATACAACTATTTTATTGACGATAATTTTTCAAAAGTTTAACGCAGTTATAAAAAAGATTTTTCAATTTTAAATGTAGTAAGTTCATTTATAAATTAATCAAACACTATGATTTCTCTTATAAATGAAATACATATAATACATTAAAAAACAATGTATTATATCAAAATTTGAATTCTTAATTTTAAAAAATAGTATATTGCATATCAAACACTATTAGTTTATGATTGCTCCAGAAAAATACATTAAAGAAGCAGAACGGTTAACAGAATTAAAATCCTATAATATACTTGACACTTTACCTGATCAGGATTATGATGGTTTAACTAAAATCGCTGCCCAAATATGTGAGGTACCAATTGCGTTAATCAGTCTTGTAGATGACAACAGACAATGGTTTAAATCCAGTTATGGTTTGGACGCAACCGAAACGCCTAGAGACGTATCCTTTTGTGGTCACGCCATAAACGATAAAAATAATACGCTAATTGTTGAAGATGCTAGAAAAGACGAACGCTTTTTTGATAACCCTTTAGTTATTGGTGGACCAGAAGTAATTTTTTATACAGGAGTACCCTTAAAATCTTCAAACGGTTTGCCATTAGGTACTTTGTGTGTTATTGACTCTAAACCAAGAGTTTTGTCAGACAGTCAAAACGAAGCACTAAAAGCTTTATCTAAGCAAGTCATAAACCTTTTAGCATTAAGAAAAAAGAACTTAAAACTAAAAGACTTAAACACACAATTAGAAGAAAAAAATTTTGATTTAGAGCAATTTGCGTATGCTGCTTCTCATGATCTAAAATCTCCATTATCAAATATATCTAATTTGGCAGGAATGTTTTTAGCTGATTATAAAAATAAGATTGACTCCAACGGAGTTGATATTATTGAACTTATTTTAAAATCTACAGAACAATCTTATAAATTTCTAGATCGTTTAATGGAATACAGTACTAAGCTAGACCAACTTGAAGACGTTAAAGAAGATGTTACCATTACAGCCTTTAAAAAAGACATTTTAGAGTATTACGCAAATGATCCAATATTAGACCTTACCTTTACCTCTACTTTAAATAAATTACACATTAACACTGTTATTATTGGTCAAATTTTAACTAACCTTATCAATAATGCCGAAAAATATACAGATAAACCAACAGTAAAAGTTAATGTTGATATTTCTGAAACAGAAACTCATTACAAGTTTATTGTAAGCGATAACGGACCAGGCATTAAAGAAGAATACCTAGAAAAAATCTTTAAAATATTTATCAAGCTATCTAAGACAGACAAATACGGTAATGAAGGTTCTGGTTTAGGATTACCCATTGTTAGTAAGCTAGTTAGCAAATCAGGAGGCACAATTAAAGCGAGTTCTACAATTGGTGAAGGTTCCTCATTTCTATTTACAATTCTAAAATAATTACTCTTAATTTACACATTCATCTTAGTTGTTAATTTTATAAATAGTTAACATATTTTGCTAAAATATAAACCTATGTTAAAAAAAAGAATGAACATTCATTTTTATGTATATTTGCATGAGAATTTAAACATAAATGGCAAAACTTCAAAAAAGTATAGATAAACGTAACGCATTGGTAAAAGCGACAATCGAGTTGGTAAACAACAACGGTTTTCATGCGACACCAATGAGTAAAATAGCTAAAATGGCAAATGTCTCACCTGCTACTATCTATATATATTTTGAAAATAAACAAGATTTAGTAAATAAGACTTACGTCGAAGTGAAAGCCGAATACACTAAATATGCATTCGCAACTTATAACGAAACCATGCCTGTTGAAGCTGGCTTTAGATTAATTTGGAATCGTATTGCGGACTTTAAACTTAAAGAGTGTGAAAATGCTATGTTTTTAGCACAATGTGATAACACACCAATGATTGATGAGCTAAGTAGACAGGAAGGTATTAAACACCTGCAACCACTACTCGACCTTTGGGAACGTGGCAGACAAGAAGGTATTATTAAACCGTTATCTGATTATTTACTGTATGCTTATGCCATAAATCCACTATCGTTTTTAATGATTACGCAAAAACGTGGTGTTTTTACATTAGATAAAGCACATTTAGAAGAAGCCTATCAATCTGCATGGAGCAGTATTAAAGTATGTCAATAGCATGAAAAAAACAGCAATTATATTAGGTGCATCAGGATTAACAGGTGGTTTATTATTAGACCAATTGATTAATGATGAGCGTTACGAAAGCATCAAGCTATTTTCACGTTCAAAACTTGAAGGCTTACCAAATAAAGTCACACAATACATTGGTGATTTATTAGAATTAGAACAGTTTAAAAGCGATTTTACTGGAGACCAAGTCTTCTGTTGTATTGGTACCACTAAAGCTAAAACACCAAATAAAGACTTGTACAAAAAGATAGATTATGGTATACCTGTTTCTGCTGCAAAATTAGCTAAAACTAATGGTATTGAGACGTTTTTAGTCATTTCGGCATTAGGTGCTAATTCAAAAAGCAGCGTGTTTTACAATAAAATCAAAGGCGAAATGGAACGTGATGTTTTAAAACAAGACATTAAGAAAACGTTCATTTTTCAACCGTCATTAATTGGTGGTGATCGAAAAGAAAGTCGCACATTAGAAACTATTGGCAAAGTAGTATTTAAAGTTATACAGCCTTTATTCTTCGGGAAACTAAAAAAATATAAAATTACAGATCCTGAAAATATGGCTCAAGCAATGATAAATCTAGCTAATAGCAAAAATTATTCTGAAGTCATTATTAATTCAAACGATATAAAAAGAATCACAAAAAACAACTAATTATAAATATGGAATTACTAGACAAATTAAATTGGAGATATGCTGCTAAAGCAATGAATGGTAAAATAGTACCAGAAGATAAAGTACAACGCATTTTAGAAGCTGCACGCTTAGCTCCTACATCATCTGGATTACAACCTTTTGAAATTTTTGTTGTAAAAAACCAAGACATTAAAGAGCAAATTAAACCAATTGCTTGGAACCAATCTGTAATTACAGACTGTTCTCACCTTTTAGTATTTGCTGCTTGGGACCATTACACACCAGAGCGTATTAACTATATGTTTGATTTAACTAATGATATTCGTGGGTTTAAAAACGAAGGTTGGGAAAATTACCGACAAATGTTATTAAGCATGTATCCACAAAAGGATCCAGAAGACAATTTTAACCACGCTGCAAAACAAGCCTACATTGCTTTTACTGAAGCTTTAACTGCTGCAGCTTTTGAAGGTGTAGACGCAACACCTTTAGAAGGTTTTGAGCCAGACGCTGTAGATAAAATTTTAGGATTACGTGAAAAAGGATTACGTAGTGCTGTTATGTTACCTATTGGATATAGAAAAGAAGATGAAGACTGGTTAGTAAATCTTGTAAAGGTTAGAAGACCTATGGATGAGATTGTAACTGTAATTGAATAAATGAAAAAGAATATGAAAACGATACAATTAAAAAGTAGACCCGAAGGAAAACCTACACTTTCAAATTTTGAATTTGTAGAAGAAGATAAAACATTAACAATAACTGAAGGTGAGATTTTATTAGAAGCTGCTTATGTTTCTGTAGATCCTTATTTAAGAGGACGAATGAGCGATGCAAAATCTTACGTTGAACCTTTTAAGTTAAACGAGCCAGTTCATTCTGGTGTTGTGGCTAAAGTTACAGCGTCTAAAAACGATAAATTTCAAGTTGGAGATTACGTTTCTGGTATGCTAAATTGGTCGACACAGCAAGTGTCTAATGGCGAAGGATTAAATAAAGTAGATCCAGAAAAAGCACCTTTAAGTACTTATTTAGGTGTTTTAGGTATGACAGGTTTAACTGCCTATTTAGGCTTAACCGAAATAGGGAAACCTAATAAAGGCGAAACCATTGTAGTGTCTGGAGCTGCAGGAGCAGTTGGTAGTGTTGTTGGACAAATAGCTAAAATTCTAGGCTTACGTGTTATTGGTATTGCTGGTACAGATGAGAAAATCGAGATGCTAAAAAGTAAATTTGGTTTTGATGAAGGTATCAATTACAACACCACAAAAGATATGAAATCTGCCATTGCAGAAGCTGCGCCAAATGGTGTAGACGTGTATTTTGATAATGTTGGAGGACCAATTTCTGATGCTGTTTTATTCAGTATTAATCAATTTGCAAGAATTATAATTTGTGGTGCCATTTCGGTTTATAACGAAACTGAATTACCTAAAAGCATAAGCGTACAACCATTTTTAGTAAAAAACAGTGCGTTAATGCAAGGTTTTATAGTTAGTAATTATGCCGAAAAATTCCCAGAGGCCATCCAAAAATTATCAGGTTGGTTAGCTGAAGACAAATTAACTTATACCGAAACTATCGTTGATGGTTTTGATAATATTCCTCAAGCTTTTATCGATTTATTTGAAGGTAAAAACAAAGGAAAAATGATTGTAAAAATATAACAACCAAAAAAAGAAAAAGAAGATGAACAATTTTGATTTTAAAAATCCTACAAAAATTATTTTTGGAAAGGATACTATAGAAAAAGTAAAAGAAGAAATTCCTAAAGATGCTAAAGTATTATTGCTTTATGGAGGCGGAAGTATCAAGAAAAACGGAATTTACGACCAAGTAAAAACCGCTTTAGCAGACATTGATGTCACTGAGTTTGGAGGTATTCCTGCAAATCCAGAATACGCTAAACTAATGGAAGCTTTAAAAGTTATAAAAGATGAAAGTATTACGTATTTACTAGCAGTTGGTGGTGGATCTGTAATTGACGGAACTAAATTTTTGTCTGCAGCAGCAGTTTACGATGGTGATACACCTTGGGATATTTTAACCAAAAATATTAGAACAGAAAAAGGCATGCCTTTCGGTACTGTTTTAACATTACCAGCAACAGGATCTGAAATGAATTCTGGAGCAGTAATCACACGTGAAGAAACTAAAGAAAAACTTGCAATGGGTGGACCTGGTTTATTCCCTGAGTTCTCTATTTTAGATCCGCAAGTAATTACGTCTATTCCAGAACGTCAATTAGCAAATGGTTTAACCGATGCGTTTACACACGTTTTAGAACAATACATGACGTATCCAATTGGTGCCTTATTACAAGACCGTTTTGCCGAGAGTATATTACAAACATTAATAGAAGTGGCACCAACGGTTTTAAAAGACCCAACAGATTATAAAGCAGCTTCTAACTTTATGTGGAGTTGTACTATGGCTTTAAATGGGTTAATACAAAAAGGTGTACCAACCGATTGGGCAGTACACGCAATTGGTCACGAATTAACTGCATTATTTGGTATAGATCACGCACGTACTTTAGCAGTTATAGCACCAAGTCATTACAAGTTTAATTTTGAATCTAAAAAGGAAAAATTAGCGCAATATGGTGAACGCGTTTGGAATATAACTGAAGGGAGTACAGACGACAAAGCCTATGCTGCAATTGAAAAAACAGTTGCTTTTTTCCACAAATTAGGTATTGATACGAAGCTTTCAGATTATACTAAAGATTACGAAGGAACCGCAGAAAAAATTTCTGAACGTTTTACAAATCGTGGTTGGACTGGATTAGGTGAACACCAAAGTTTATCTCCAGATAAAGTAGAAGAAATAGTAAAAATGGCTTACTAATAAGCCTTTTTAATTGTCATGATGAATGCAGTCGTAATGCTATAATAGCAAAAATTCTAAGGTTTTCGACTGTATTCAGAATGATGATATTTGATTTTTAAATCATTCATTATAAATGAAATTATTAAAAACAATAGCTTTAACGCTAACAATAATTACAGCTTCAAGTTGTAAAGAGAACACAAACAACACAACTTCTGAAACCGTTTCAGGAGATAAAATAGAAACCAAAAAAGAAAAAGAAATGAACGTATTATTTGTATTAACATCTCATGATAAATTAGGAGATACAGGGAAAAAAACAGGATTTTGGGTTGAAGAATTCGCAAATCCTTATTACACTTTATTAGACAAAGGTGCTAAAATTACTATTGCAACACCAAATGGAGGTGCTGCACCAATAGATCCAAGTAGTGATTCACCAGATGCTGCAACAGAAGATACTGAGCGTTACAATAAAGATGAAGAAACTAAAGCATTAATTGCAAATACACACAAGTTAGCTGATTTAAAAGCAGACGATTTTGATGCTGTATTTTATCCTGGAGGTCATGGACCATTATGGGATTTAGCAAACGATGAAACGTCAATTGCTTTAATTGAAAAATTTAATACTCAAGAGAAGCCTGTAGCATTTGTATGCCACGCTCCTGCTGCATTAAAAGGTGTTAAAGGAACAGATGGAGAACCATTAGTAAAAGGTAAAAAAGTAACAGGATTTACAAATTCTGAAGAAGCTGCTGTTGGTTTAACAGATGTTGTACCATTTTTAGTGGAAGACATGTTAAATGAAAACGGTGGAATCTACTCTAAAAAAGAAGATTGGGCAGCTTACGCTATCCAAGATGGTAATTTAATTACTGGACAAAACCCAGCATCCTCTGAGTTAGTTGCTGAAAAGTTATTAGAAAGCTTAAAATAAGCTAAATTTTATAGTATAAAAAAGGGGTAACCATTTGGTTACCCCCTTTTTTTGTTAGTTATAGTTTTATGAATGTCACAGTTTATTTTATAACTTTAATTTATCAAATCCTATTTTATAGATATTTCCATAACCATTTAATGGACTATTAGATAGTGCTTTCAATGTTTTTACATGGTCTATTTTATTGTTATTAAGTGGTTTTCTTTCACTTGTAAAATAAAAATTATTTGATTTCCAATCTACAAATGGACAATAATCTAATTTATCAGAGTTTACAGTTTTGCCTAAGTTTTTGGATGCTGTCCATTGCCCTAAACTGTCTTTACGACTGATATACAAATCGCCTCCACCTAAACCATCAGATCTTCCAAAAGAACTAAAAATAAGTATGTTTTCTTCAGGATTTATATAAGCATTAAATTCAAAAGCAGTGGTATTTATTGCTTCAGGTAATGGTTTTGGAGCTTGAAATTTACCATCTTTAAATTCAGACATAAAAATATCTTCTCTACCTATACCAGACGCTTTGGTTGCTGTAAAATATAAATTTCCATTATGACTTAACGATGGATAATACTCATCGGTTTTAGTATTAATAATAGAATCTAAAGCAACTGGATTAGACCAACCATTGTTTACACGATTGCTATACCAAATATTATAATCGTTTCTTGTAGTGTCATTATAAATTGGTCTGTTTGATGCAAAATACAACCGGTTTCCGTTGTTGCTGTAAAAAGGTTCTATATCTTGATATTTACCTGATATATTTAATATTTGTGGCTCAGTCCAAACTCCCTCCTCTTTAGTCAGGTATACTAAACATCTTTTATTTTGTTTGTAATCTCCTAAAGTATAAATAAGCTCATTGCCTTGTGGTGATATTGCCAAATCCCTTTCGTATAATGGTGTAGAAATAACGTGTTCGCCAAACAATGTTAATTGATTAGCAGTTGTTGTAATGTTTACAGTATTTGTTACTGGTATGTCTTTCTTTTTAGTCTTTGTCTGGCAGTTAAACAGAATAAAATTTAATAAGAGGATGGTAATGTATTTTATTTTGGACACTATTTTTTGATGTTTTGTTAGTTTAAGCTTGGTTGATTGTTTACTTTATAAGAGTATTAACGGTATTAATTTAAATTCTAGTAAAGCAACTTTTATTTAGAGCGTCATAACACATTATCTCTATTTTTATATAATTTAATAGCCTTAGCATATGATACTCCTCCGGAAACTGTCATGTTGGTTATAAATCTAATTTGTTCTGGGTGATGTTTTTTAACCCAACTTAACAATTCACTTTTATTTTTATCCCAAGTCTGGTAATCAAAATTTAAATAATCTGTTTTAATACTTGCTATTTTATTGTTTTGAAAACTAAAGGTTTGATTCATTACAAATGGTTTTTCATGTAGAAAAGCAATCCGCTTACCCATCTTTGAAATTTTAGCTTTAACAATGTCATTATCTTTTGTAATTGTTACAACTTTATAGTTGGGTTTAAAAACAGAATCCCACTTTAAAACCTCAAAATATTCTTTTTTAGAATATGTATTTTTATGTTCTCCTTCTATAGTAATAATAGTATCTGCAATTAATTTTGATATTTTAGAGTAGTTTGAATTGTTAATACTTTTAAAGTATTGTTTAGCAATCTCTACTTTGTCAATTTCATTTTGAGGGTTTTTACAGGATAGCATTCCTATTGTAAATAGCAATAAAAGGATTATGTTTTTGTTCATTTGTTATCAGGTTTTGTGAAATATTATTTTGTGTATCACTACTAACTGCGGTAAATTATATTAATATAGGTTGACTTATTTTTAGATTACATTATTAAAAATTAAGCTGGTCTTTCAGGAATGTAAACAACCTTTACTTCTACTTCATTTCCGTAGGTTACTAATATGGAACATAATACAGACACATTTTCTCCGTTATGGGTTGCAGGTTTCATATTAGGCATTTTTCTTAGTACTCTTAATATTTCTGCTTGAACGTTTACTTCAGAATCTCGTACTTTCATACCAGTTAGAGTTCCGTTTTCGTTGATTATAAAAAATGCTTCTACTTGTTTTGGTTCTGATAGATTTAAATCTTTAGTTATACTTAGGTTAAACTCTTGCTTAATAAATGTTGATATTTTATTATTAAAACAGTCTCTTGTTTGTGTTACAGATAAAGCTTCACACCCATTATATATTGGTACAACTTCTACATCTTTTAATAGTATGCTATTGTCGGTAGTAAAAGTTGCTAACCCGTCATCATGAGAGACAATGCTGCATAGACTTGCTAAGGCCTGCTCCTCTTGTTTTGTTATATTACCTTGTGCCATCACTTGTTCTTGAACCGCATTTATTTTTGTTATTAAATCACTTTCTGTGGTTTTTATTGTGTTGGTTTCTTCCTTACAAGACACGCTTAATAAAATAATACAAATGATTAAAAAGCTTATTGCATTTTGGAATTCCAATGTTGTGTTACTATAGAGTTTGTGTATCATAAGTTTTTGTTTTTATTACTTGTTGCTAATGGTTTTGTGTATGATTTAGTTATGTGTTTAAGTTAGTAAATAAAAATTAAATAGAAAATCTGAAGGATTTTTGTAAATCAATTAGGTCTATGCCAATTAAATAGTCACATTTGAACGTTATGCGCTTAACTAATTAAGTTGCTAATTACGATTAGTGCTAACTGACTTTATGCTATTATGCTTTAAACCTATTATAAGCATACTATAACTATACTATAAATACGTTTTAACTATGCTATAACCACGCTATAACCTATATTGAAACATCTTGCAAACCCCTTGTAAACAGCTGCATAACAGCTGTTTTGTGTTGTTTTTGATTTTATAGCAAAAAAAGCAGGGATTATTACTTTGAATTGTATGACATTGTGTTAATTAAAAGCGTTGTAAACACAATGGTTCTTGTTGGATAATTTATGAACGCTTAGTAGCCAAAGGAAAGGGAAAAAGTTAGTAATAAACTTTTAACAGAAGCTTTTGTTATATCAAAATCAGGACTTAGTTATGATAATAATTACAGAAGTGTTTTATTAAACAATTAATGCGTTTTTACTTGATTTTTACCTTAGTACTTTGTTGATAACAGGTTTTATTTTTCTAAAGTATTATACTTTTCTATGATATAGAGGATGTTTTTTTGAGTTCCATCTAGTAAGTCAAACTCTTTTAAAATATCGGAATTGTCATTTAATAATAGTCTTATTCTCGAGTGTGATTCTTTTTTATTATTAAATCCACCAAAATCCGTCAATCTAATTTCGGAATTGTCTTTTGAAGTATAAAAAATCACACCATCAATTAATTGATATACTTTTATTTTACCATCAATTATCATTTTTACAAACCATTTGCCATAAACAGTTTTTATAATGCATTGCCCGTCTACACCTTTTAGAGATTTTATTGTTTCAACTTCTTTCGGATTTAGTAATTTCTTATTTCCATTAGTATCTTTGATTTTAAATCTAACTTTTGAAGGATTTAAAAAACTGCTAGCTCGTGTAATCTTTCCATATATAGTATCTCCATCTTTGGTAACTACATATTCCTTTTCTTGAGCAATACATAATGTTATAAGGAACAGAAAAAAGGGTAAAATAATTGCTTTCAATTTATACGTTATCTTTTTTTTAATTATTGCCAACGTGTTTGTATAAGAATAGTAAGGGATTAAAATGTAATTACTTTTCGATTTAGCACTTAGCCAAATTTATAATTTTACTATTATTTTCTTTTAACTGTCAAATTGTAAATTTGGTGGACTTTGTTAATACGCACTAATTTTAGGTTTAGCACTTAACCCTTATTATTTTTATACCTTGTTGGTAGCCGTTTTTTATTCGAACGCTTTTTTTATTTCGCTTTCTGCTGTATAAGGCATATTATCTTGTTCGTATTTTTTCGTATTTGCTACAATTGTTTTCAATGAATTTACTTTCGACTCTTTATAGTAAGGTAAACCGTATGTTGATAACCCTTCTACAGCTTGAAAAAAATAATCTTTTAGGTTGGTACAAAAAAAGAAAAATTTGTCAATTACATATTTTTCTAATTCGTATGATGTATAAACTTTTCCATTTTGAACATTCCAATATTTTAAAAGCCTTACTAATTTTCTTATTTGATAATTATTGTCTCTATTCTTATCATTAAGGTTTTTTCTCATTGCATTTGGGTAAGAGTTTATCCAAGTTGAATAGCTTGAAGCTGGTGCTGGAATATGATAAGTTCCCCAAGTTTGATATGCTGGAACTAATTCAAATTTAATGTGACTTAATTCAAGCACTATTGTAGGTGAAGATTGATAAATTTCATTCGATGAATATTTCGCTTCAGCAAATCTTTTTAGTCTATTCATAAGGGTTTGAGGTGTCCAGTCAGAACCATCTGTAAAACTTACCATATAATCTATATCCGAATTAGCATCTTTACTTCTTCTTAATATTGTTTTTCGGTCATATGAACCGAAAACAAACTTACTTTCTATATTGTCAAAATAATTATCAAGTTTAGTTGATAAGGTTCTTATTGAAGTGTCAATTGCTGTTCTCTCCCAATCTGCTATTGTTACAGTACTGGATAATTCAGTTAGGTATGATAATACGGACATTTAAAATTTGGCTTTTATAGATTTAATAATGTTGTCGGTTCTATCTTCATTTGATGATTTTGAAAGTTTGTAAAACCAATCTGGAATTTTTTCAGGAACAGTTCTTTCACTGTATATAATATCTTGAATTTGTCTTAGGATACTTTCATCTGGTATTTCTCCATTTATAGAGTATTTATCAAGTATTTCGTCTATTTGCCCAAGAGTTTCATTTTTAGAGTTAATATGATTTTTTAATGAAAGGCTATTTTGAACTGCATAAATTAGAAAAGATAGTGAAGGTGCTATAAGCAAAAGAATATCATAGAACCCAATGTTTTTAGAAATAAAGAATGCTATAAAAAGTCCGTAATAGGTTACTAAAAGAATTATTAAAAAAGTCACATATCTTTTTCTTAATTTCAGCTCCCAAGAGAAGTTTATTCTTTGACAAAGAATAATAGCAATTGGTTTAGGAAGTGAAGAATCTACTTCTAATGAATACCAGTTTGATAAATCATTACCCTCATAATTATTAGCAAGGTCAATTTGAGTATCAGAGTTTACTTTGTTTTTACAAAGTATGTCATTCCAAGGCATCTCGAATAATTCAGTGTCAAATTGTTCTTGAATTTTAGCTCCTTGTTCTGTTTTTTTCTTTCTATAATTTTCGGTAACCAAATAAATTATTGTCCATAAAACTCCAAAAGCACCTAAATAATTAACAATGTCCTTATTTAGTATTCCAATTATTGGTAAGATGATTGCCATTAGTACACTTATTACATCAAATAATTGATATACTTTACATTGACTATATGCTACTCTTTGAGCTTTTAAATACTCAATAAATTTACTTTCGTTTTGTTTTTGTATGATTCTGTTCATTTTTCAAATGGCTACCAACTGTTTATATAACAACTACTATGGTTGTTTTTGGGGTTATATTTCCCGTTATGACAACTTTTAGTAACTTATATTAAATAAGTTTCATATTTATTATAGTTGTATTATTAAAGGCTAAATTACAATAATGCACTTGCAAGTACAATACGTATAACTACGTATTTTTATTTAGAAGCAGACCTATTACTTTTATACGGTTTTGGTAATTGTACGTTTTAAAATGTATTTAATTTGTAGTCTAACTATTTCTGAAAAGTACATTATGTAGTTAATGCCTGTAAATATAACAATGTTTTTAAAGCAATTTATGATCGATTAGTAGCCAAAGGGAAGAGCAAAAAATTAGCATTAATAGCGGTTTGTAATACCCTATTAAAACAAGCTTTTGCAATAGCAAAATCAGGACTAACTTATGATAATAGTTATAGAAGTGTTTTATTGAAAAATTAATGCGTTTTTACTTGTTTTTTACCACAGTACTTTGTTGTAGCACGTTTTTTATTTATTCAAGTGTTTTTTTTCTTTCTCTGATTAACAGAAAACTCGCAATTATAATAATACTTATTCCGATTGTTAATAATCCATATTTAAATAATCCAGTTAGAAAGAACGCAGGGAAGCTACCATAACGACATCTTTCCGATTTTTGAACTAGTTCAGCTATTATATTAGAATTCTCTAATAGGAAATAAAAGACGATACATAGTAAACTAATTGCATAAAGTCTCGCAATTCTTAAATTTCGTTTATTCATTAAATCGAGTAATCATTAACATTATATTCCACAGTGCGAATAAATCGCGTCCTTTTTTGGTAATAAAAACAGTTTCATTACCTAGAGAATCTATTATTAATAATTCTCTCTCGTTTTTTTTGTTAAACCTTTTAGGTTTTAATTTTTCGGATTCTGCCTTGTCAAAGTATTCCTTCCGATTTTTTGAATCCACATCTTTAATCCGATCTAATTCAATTGAGTGAAATTCAGTTCCATTATAACCGAGGATCATTTTTGTTCCAATTCCAGTCCAGTTTTTTTTAGAATCTTTAAATATCAAGATAATTTTTCCAGTATCTTTTTCACTAAAGTTCGATAAATAATGACCTTGTTCATCTAGAGTCAAGTTTTCAAAGAAAAAGGTGCTATTTTTATTTGGGATATCATGTTGAGAAGCTCTCCACCTAATTCTATTTTCAATAAACTCTAATGTTTTGGACATAGTTGTATTATACTGATATAGGTTGACTCTTTTTAGTTAATATTTAGACGTTCAAAAGTTTTTTTTAGCCGTTTAG